>CADCOC010000121.1 GCA_902802945.1 uncultured bacterium
CCGTAACGCCCCTGCACTTCACTGCACAGTAACTGCATTTTGTCAAACCGAAAAGCCATGTGTTTCCAGGAGTCTCGCGAAAACTTCCGTTGTCGGGTATCAGAATGTGCCGCGCTATTCGACGTTCACGTTCGCCGGTAGCATGTTCACCCAGCCCGGTCAGGCGTACTACATTCTGAATAACGTGAAGATTGCGAGCATCTCCGATGCTGGTACTGACTTCATCCAG
The DNA here is from genome assembly GCA_902802945.1 of uncultured bacterium. Classification (GTDB taxonomy): domain Bacteria; phylum Verrucomicrobiota; class Kiritimatiellia; order RFP12; family UBA1067; genus RUG572. The sequence goes on from CADCOC010000121.1 coordinate 230, forward strand.
TTTTTCAAGCCTGGTACAACGGTACTTGACCGCGATCAGTCTTACTATTTCGATGGCGAGGACTGGTGCTATCGCTATGATGCAACAGACGAAGGTGACGGAGATTGGGAACAGGACGACGTGATACCGGAAAACTTCCAGGTTCCCGTAAACATTGGATTCCTCACTCGTTTTACGACGGCCAAGTCGGCTAATGCGGTCATTACCTACAGTGGTGAAGTCCAGCAGGGTAGCAACAACGTGGTCAAGGTTGATCGCGTGTCTGCCTATCAGATTGTGGTCAACCCGCTTCCGCGCGCTGTTGATCTTACCGAACTGAAAGTTGAAAGTGCCTCTGATGCTGGTACTGACTTCATCCAGTTCTTCACGCCCGGAACAACGGTACTTGACCGTGATCAGTCGTACTACTACGACGGCGAGGATTGGTGCTATCGTTATGACGCGACGAGTGCTGGTGGTGGCGACTGGGAACAGGATGATGTAGTCCCCGCTGGAACCTGCACGATTCGCCCCGGCGAAGGTTTCCTGATCCGCTTCACGACCGCGAAGGCCGCGAATGCGAAGATTGTGTTCCCGTCGCCGCTCGTACCTGCCGAGTAATGACTATCGATTTCCCCGCTCACAGTGAGTGGAGAATAACTGAAAAGGAAAATGAAAATGAAAAAACTAATTGTTATGTTCGCCGCCGCTGCAATGGCGTTTGGCGCACAAGCAGCGGCGGTTGACTGGTCAACCGGCGTTTTCAACGGACCAGACGGAAGCAGTTCCAAGACGGGCAGCAAGTACTCTGGTGTCTATCTGGCTACTATCACCGTGTATTCTGATGCGGCTGGGGAAACCGAGTTGGGTACGGCATCGTCAGATTCAGTCAAGAAGACTGGTGTAATTAATAGCACCGTTGATGTGACGGAACCCGCTAGTGGTACGACCTCCACGTATTACACCAAGTTGGTCATCAAGGACATCGCCACCGGAAAGGAACTTGAATCCACAATGGGTTCGTTCACTTGGACGGGTGGTGCTTTAACTGCTCCAAGCTTGACGTTCTACGGACCTGACGCGGGTGGCTTCGCTTCTGGCGGTGCGCCTTCGGCCTCTGCGGCTGGCTGGGCGACGCCCGGCGGCGGCGGTACGCCTGATCCGGGTCCGACGCCTGGTCCTGGTCCCGACCCGCTTCCGGAGCCGACGAGCGGTCTCCTGCTCCTCATCGGCGGCGCGATGCTCGCGCTCCGTCGTAAGCAGAAGTAAGTTGGAGCTTGAAGCTTAGAGCTAAGAGCTTAGAGCAACCGAAGAAGGCCCGTCCGCATGTGCGGGCGGGCCTTTGATTTTTAGGCGGGAAATGGAAAAGCGAGACCTAGACTTGGATTCGCGCAAGGGGGCGAAGTACGTTCTTCTTCAAGACGCGCGGCTGCGGAAAGAAGTATTGTTCGGATTTCGTGAGAGGAATGCCCTCACGCAGTTTCAAGTTGAGAAGCTCGGCACTACATACAAGATCGGCTACTTGAAACAAGCGGTAATTGCTCGGCGAGACGTTCTCCACGAAAATCGTCGGCGTTTTAGAGAAAGCAGCCTTGAGGATGCGGCTCACTTGGGACTGTCCGTTGTCGTAGTAGATTTTCACCAGAGCGTCAGGCGGAAGGCCATTGTCTGGATTGGCAAGGAAGGCGGAGATCTGGTCGCGGAGGGATTTCTCCATGGCGGTCGGCGTGGAACAGTATCGCTTGTCGACGACGAAGGAGTGGTGGGAAATCGGGGAGTGGAGGGCGAATGCGAGAAGGCGGAAGAAAATCTGCTGCCGTTCATGGACGTCCATAAGACGGAAAATCTCTTCTCGGCGGATGAGTGGCCCAGTGTGGATACAGATGCCGGGGTGTCCGAGATAGGCGAGGCAGGTGTCCAGTTCGGCGATGTGGCGCGTCAGGTCCGCATTCTGTTCGTGGATGACAAAGGAGACGACGTAGAAGCGAGACGGAATGGTCAGGGAATCAAAACTCCCCGACTCGTCAATGAATATGCCGAACTCCTTCTCGTCCATGATTTCGGCAATCCAAAGAAAATAAAATTGGCGGGGAGATATCCCCGCCTGCGGGTGGCTCGGGCTTGCGCCTCTGCCAAAAGCCAGATTGCTCCAGCGGTTGACAGTGTATCAAATCGCAGACGTCGGCGCAAGGGGGAAAAGTGGAAATGTGGAAATGAAGAGAGGAACGTGAGATGACTTTCACAGTTACATACCGCGCCAAGGACGGCGCGTTGCGCGAAGAGCGCATTGAGGCGGCGAACCGCGCCGAGTGCGTGGCGGAGTGCCGCAGGCGCGGGATTGCGCCCACGAAGATTGCGGAGGGACAAAGCGGCAAGAGTGCCGCTTCCCCGAAGGGCCGCGACGGGGCGCGGCCCTCCCATGCGAACGGGCAAGATGCCCGTTCTCCCAGTCAACGGGCGGGACGCCCGTTGTCCCAGTGGCTTATCGCCGTTGTGCTGATTGCCGCCGTGGCGGGCGGCGTGTGGTGGTGGGTCGGCGGTCGCGGGGCGACCGCCCTACCGGCGGAAGTGCCTGCGAAGCCGAAGGTGGAAAAGCCGAAGACGGAGAAGCCCAAGGCGAAGACGCCCGCGCCGAAGCCGGCGGCGACGCCCGCGCCGCGTCCAGCGCCGTTCAAGGCGAAGACGAAGCCTGAGAAGACCGCCGAGGTGGAACCGCCGGAGATTGCGCAGGAGCGCATCCTCGCGCACTACAGCGCGATCAACCCGAAGCTCGTGCGCGACCACGAGCTGTTCAAGCACGACTCCGACATCATGATCGCCGACGTAATCACGGCGCGTCCGGGGGAGCGTCTGATCGACCTCGAGCTCGACCGCGACTTCGACAGGAAGTTCGCCGAGTCGCTCTCCGAGCCGATTGCGCCGCACGAGAAGGACACCGACGAGGACCGCCGCGTGAAGGACGCGGTCACTCTGACGCGCCAGATACTGGCGGAGCGCATGGCGGCGGGCGAGTCTCCCGCGAAGGTCATCCAAGAAGCGCGCAGGGACCTGAACAAGATCGCCGACTACCGCGACCTGCTCGAAAGCGAACTGCACAAGCTGGCGGACACTGAGGACGAGGCGTACCTCGACAGTTTCGTGGCCGAGGCTAACAAGCTCCTCGACGAGTACGGTGCTTTCCACCTGAAGGTCGGCAAGCGGATGCGCGCGAAGGTGCGCGAGAGGACGGGGGCGCAGGGCGCGCCCGAGACGCAGGGCGCGGCTGGCGCGGCGGAGGTCCCCGCCGAGGTGAAGTGAGTTTGGAGAACGCCAAGGAGAAAGACAGATGAAGAGAATCGTTTTCATGGCGGCGGTGTCCGCGTTGTTCTGCGCCACGTTCGGCGAAACCATGAAGCTGGGTCCGGCGACGCCGCCCGATCCAGAAAAGGAGCACCAGAGGCGTCTTGAGAAGCGGGCGGCCAAGCTGAAGAAGACGGGCGGGCGCATCATCGACATGAAGGCGATGAAGGGAACGTTCAGGTTCGTGAACCTCCAGAAGCGCGTCCCCGTGGAGAAGCTGAAAGACGTGTGCGACCGTCTCGCACGGCATTTCCAGAGCGACTTCGCCATCGTCGATGGCAAGGGCGGGTTCTCCGTCGAGGGCGCGGAGAAGGCGCTCGCGGACAACGGTGCGACGGCGGCCGTGTTCCTCGTCGAGGCGGAGGCGCTGCCGTCGGTGCTCGTCGCGCCGGAAAGCCGCTGGGCGTGCGTGAACGTGTCCGCGCTGGCGAAGGACGGCGCGGACGGCGTGAAGGTGCAGCGTCGCGTCCGGCGCGAGATGCTGCGCGCGTTCGCGTCACTGGCGGGCGGCGGCGGGTCGATGGACCCGCTCTGCGTGAGCCGCACGGCCACCTCGCTAGCGGAACTCGACGCGATCAAGTCGAACGACCTCTCGTACGATCCGCTCGTCCGGGCGGAGGAGGCGCTGAAGGCGATGGGGATCACGCCCTACCGCCGCACCACCTACCGCGAGGCGTGTCAGGAAGGCTGGGCGCCCGCGCCCACCAACGACATCCAGAAGGCCATCTGGGACGAGGTGCGCCAGTTGCCCGCCAAGCCGCTGAAGATCGAGTTCGACCCCGCCAAGGGGAAGTGAAGACAGCAAGCGTACAACAGCAAGCAGAGGCCGTCTGGCCTGAATGCAAATAGGCCGCACCCGTATGGGTGCGGCCTATTTGACTTCTATTCCCTATTTCCATGCGTCTGGACGTCGGATGAAACGGTCGCCGTGTTTGCCGTATGGAATCAGGTCGCGGGGGATGTTCTTGTAGTAGGATGCGGCCATTTTCAGATGCCCACTAATGCTTTTCTGTGGGTTGAAAACCGAAACGGTCTTTCCGAATCTACGACGAGCCGCCTCTATCGTACCTACTTGATCGGCATCGCCCGTAACGAGGCCGAGGCAATCTATATCCTCTTGCATTGCATCAAGCATTATCTCGACGGCAAGGTTCACGTCAGACCGCTTTTCTTCAAGTCTCACCACGCGAACAAAACCGTTTTGGGGAACTGTGCATTTCTTGCACTCGTCCTCGTATGCGGGCATGAGAACCTTGTTCTTCTTGAAGAATCCGCTTATCACCTTAACGTCCTTCAATGTGCGAAGTGCCTGAAGGTAGATGTTCTGCCGTTCAATGGCTGCGTTGTCGTGCGGGTACGTAAGCGTACAAGCGGTAAAGTACTTCACAGCCACAACCTCGTGATCGCCCGGCAAAAGCATTCTGGCAAATACGGCAAGATCAAGCCATTTGTACGCCGTCCCCTTGAGGAGGCCGTAGTAGAGGTTGTAGCCGTCGATGTAGATTATACTTCTCTTTTTCATTGTTCGTAAAAATGCTAGAGTCCCAACCCGAAGGCTGGGACTCCGCTCCGCTTAGGCCGAACCTGGCGGGTTGATGACGGTAGTTTAGCAAATCGACCGGTGCGGCGCAAGGGGGGGCCTGAAAATTCGCGATTTTTCGCTTTTGCGGTTCCCGCCGCGCTGGAAGCCCCGCCACCCAGTCATTTCCCCTTGGCGGGGTCGAACTCGATTTTGATTGGCTTGGCGGGCATCTGGCGGACTTGGTCCCAGATGGCCTTCTGAACGTCATTTGTGGGCGCGGGAGCCCAGCCCTCCTGGCACGCCCTGCGGTAGGTCGCCCTGTGGATGCGGACGATTCCCAGCTTGTCAGCCACTTCGATCATGTTGTTGATCGGCTGGGGCGAGGGCAGCATGTTCTTCGTGTGGTCGAGTTCGCGGAGCGTGTTGATCTGGCGCAGAAGGCACGGCTGCGTCATCGAGTTCGCCGCGCCCATTGCCATTGCGGTTGCCCGCCACAGCTCCTTGTGCATCCGCGAAGCCAGCACCTCCGGCGACGGCTTGTCGCGGAGGAGAAGGCTGACGTTCAGCGTCGCCCAGTTCTGCTCCGGCGCGACGAGGATCGTCGCGTCCGACGCAGTGTCGTTCACCACCGTGACCACGACAGGATGTTCATCCGTGGGGCGGTGTTTTTTGGACGGATCGCCGGTCGCGGTCTCAACCTTCACGAGGACAAGCCCGCGTATCGAGGCGGCGGCCTCGTCGAGGCACGACATCGGCACTTCGCTCTGCGCGTTGACGATCAACGCGCTCTTGCCCTGCACGTCTCGCTCCACAATCCCGCCAGATTCGGCCAGACGCCGCTCGCGGCGCACCCTGCGCAGTTCTGCCTTCTGCTCGGCCGTGAGCGGCGCACGGGGCGTTTCTGCGGGCTTGGCGGCCTCCTGGGCAACAGCCGCCAGCGCGAACGCGGCAACCGGTAGGATCATCATCAGGTTCTTCATTTATTTTCCTCTCTCCTTGAAATTCTCTCTTGCTGGATTTCTGCGAGCGACTTCAGAGGCTTCGCGCCTTTCTGCGCCAGCATTTCGTTCGCCTTGGCGCGGAACTCCTCCGCGATGTCTCCGTCGCCGTCCGCGACCAGCTTCTTGTACTGCACCATCGCCTCGGCGCGGAGCTTGTTCTTCTCGTCGACGAACGTGCAATGCTCCTCGATTACTTCGTTGACCGTCCTGCCGTTCGCAAGTTCTTCAACCATCTCCTCGCGGGCGGCGCTGACAAGCTCCTTGATGCGCCGCTCCTCCGGCGTGTCGTCCTCGGAAAGCTCTATGGGCTTCTTCAGCGCCTCGATGAACGCGTCCCGCGCCCTCGGGCCGAGCGGCGGCAGTGGCGGCGTCAACGCATTTTCGGGACTTGTGAGGAGAATGGAGAGCGTGATGTCAACCGGGTTGGTGAAGAGCCGTTTGTGGATGCTCGTGTACTCCTTGTGAACCTTGCCCTCCGTGTCGACGCGGGTGATGATAAGGTCGGTCCCGTTCGTGACGACCTTCGTGCTGACGATCTCGCGTCCCATCCACATCTCGCGCTTGGGCTGCTCCGGCTTCGTCTGTGTTGCCGCCGGAGCATTCGTGGCAACGGGTTGGCGCACCTCCGTCCGCGCCGCCTTGGTCGGTTTTTCGGTCTTTGGCTTTTCCACCTTCGGCTTGGCACCTTGTTGTTGTACGCTTGTTGTCCGCGGTTCACCCCCGCGGCCGCCGACCCACCACCACACGCCGCCTGCCACGGCAACAATCAGCACTGCACCGGCCACCGCCCACTTTGCCGTCGCTCCTCCCCTGGGGGAAGCGGCGTCCCGCCGCTTCATCTCCGGCCGCGCTCCGTCGCGGCCACTCGGGGAAGCGGCACTCTTGCCGCTTCGCCCCTCAGCAATCTTCGTGGGCGCAATCCCGCGCCTACGGCACTCCGCAACACACCCCGCACGATCAGCGGCCTCGACCGCCTCATCGTGTAACGCACCGTCCTTGCCGCGATATGTCACCGTGAATACCATTTCTCGCCCACCACTATTTGCTGTTCCTGTTCTTGAAAAATTGAAAGCCCGCCCGCTCACGCGGACGGGCTCTCTTTCAGTAGCTTTAAGCTCTTAGCTCTAAGCTTCAAGCTCCAACTTACTTCTGCTTGCGACGGAGCGCGAGCATCGCGCCGCCCACGAGGAGCAGGAGACCGCTCGTCGGCTCCGGAAGCGGGTCGGGGCCGGGCGTAGGCGTGCTGCCAGCCGTGAACTTGCCGCTGCCAGCGAGCGTGAGGTTTGCAGCCTTGAGCGAGTTCCACTCGGCCCCCGAGGCTGGCGGCTCATACACGTTTGCAGCGGGAATTTCCACGGGGCTGAACACGTAGTAGTTTGAACCCTCGGCAACAGATCCGTCAACAATGACGAACGTAAGATTTTCGCCTGCAGCAATACCAGTTGTTCCACCACTCGCGGCTAAACGATTGCCGTTGCCACCATTTGTACCCTTATCGCCAGTGGCGAAGAAGGTCGTCCAGTCGCTGGCCGTCGTGCTCTTGCAAGCATCTAGCGCCGAAGTTGTGGCGAGGTCTGCGGCAGTGAACGCATAAACGTTCATACCTGCATACGTCGTGCCGCCAGTCGTGAGTTTCCAACTAACAGCGGCAGCCTGCACCCCAAATGAGAGCGCAACAGCCGCCAAACTAATCATTACCTTTTTCATTTTCATTTTCCTTTTTTTATGCACGCAACACAACGTTGCGGGCAAATTTTTTACTTGGCGATGGTGAGCGTGCCCGCCGTACCAGAACGCACCCAGAACGCTTCGCCAACCTTGGCAATCGCGGCAGTCACGGCATCTCCGTTATTGTCAGCCCAGGCAGTAACCTCGTTTCCTTCGGAATCGTAAGCATCACTAATATAGTAGTAGTAGTCATAGGTTGCGCCGTTGTAAATCATGATGCAAGGCGCATCCGTTCCCATCGTGTCATACGCTCCAGCAACAAGGCCGCTCGTCGTAACTTTTGCCATGTCAAGGGCAACAGGATAGGGGCTGCTCGCAAGGGTGAGACCATTTGCGATGTTAATCGTAGAAGTGTCCGCATCACTAACCTGACCAGCCTCGGTCACGGAACCAGCTGTTGCCGTCCCCGCAGGAAGACGGAGCCAGCAACCTGTACCAAGAGGCTTCTGCGTGGTAGCCTCATCACCGTTATTGTCAGCCCAGGCAGTAACCTCGTTTCCTTCGGAATCGTAAGCGTCGCTTATGTAGTAATAGTAATCGTAGGTGGCACCATTGTAAATCATAATACAAGGCGCATCCGTTCCCATCGTGTCATAGGCGCCAGCCGTGATTCCCGAGGTTGCCAAGCTGGCAATCGTCGCCATGTCGGAGGCCGAACCAACGTCGGCGAACTGAAGGCCAATGCAGTAGAGCTTGTCGCCCTGCACCGCCTGTGTATTGTACCCGACAACGGAAGTGCTAGCTGGAAAGCCCGAAAACACATAGTTTTCAGCTTTTCAACGTGCAGTTCGAGTGCAGTAATGTACAGTAATCTTGTGCGTCGTGGGCGGTACGGTTTCAAGGGTGAAAGCGGGTATCGATACGAACCGAAATCGTTATTTGCCTATTTGGCCGTCGGCAACGGCTATGTCCTGCGGCGCAGGGCAAGCGTGGCAAAGCCGATGATGAGCAGCATTCCCGATGACGGTTCAGGAACTTTCATTCGCTCGTCATTTGCAAAGGCTCGCGTATCTTTTCCGGCGAGAAGAAAAACAACCGGCTTCTTATCGTTTTCCCTATGCTGTTCACCACTCATTCGACATTCCTTCATGTTTCGGTTGGCTTCACATCCCTAGGAGGCTGCGCAGTCGCTCGGTGATGCCCGCAAGATACGGATTCGTCTCCTCCACGCGTACGGCGACGGCGACGAGGTCGGCGGCAGACATGAAGTCGCGCTCGACGAGTCGGCGCAGCACCTCGAACTCCCACAGGACGCGGACGCCGTTCGCGTCGCAGTTCTCGCGGAGGCGTTTGTCGTTCGACCACACGGTGTAGCCGTTGTCTTTGGCCATGAGAAGGAGCGAGCGGTCGGGGTACGACAGCCGCTTGTCGTGGTACGCGGCGACGCGCGCCATGAGTGCGATCTCCACGGGGAGGATTGTGATTCCAAGGTCGGCGATCTGGCTCTCGGTGATGACGGCACTCACCTCGTCATAGACGATGCGCGGCAGATATACGGCGGCGAGGTCGTGTCGGATGAGGTCGCCGACAAGGCCCAGCGCGTTCGCGCTGAGCAGGTCGATGAGGACGTTCGCGTCCGCCAAGAGGATTTCGAGCCTCCCGGTGTCGGGCAATGCGGCTCGCGGGGACGCTCGCCCTCCCGTGGGGGTGGTGTTCATTCGGCGGCCTCCCTTGCCCACTCGTTGACAAGCGTCCGCGTTTCAAGTAGCGACTTGCCGATGAGTTCGGCGAGGCGCGGCATCGTGATGTCGCCAGCCATGAACGCATTGCGGGCGAGGCGGACGAAGCGGGCGGACTCGATGCGGATGTCCGCCGGACACGCCTCCTCGTGTGCGGGGAGCGTGCGGCCGAAACGGCGGATGTAGTTCTCCTTGAACCAGTTGCGATACGGCGGCACGGTCTTTTTGCCGGATGTCACTCGGTAGCGTTCCTCCAGGCAGTAGATGACGGTTAGGTAGCTCACGGTGAAGATGCGCTTCACTGCGAGAACACGGTCGAACCACAGACGCCCTTCGGTGTTGTCCCATGCGGAGTTGAACTCCGCCGTGGGAATCAGCATCCCGGCGGCAAAGGCGTTCGCCTCCTTCTCGCGGCACTTTTTCATCTCGGGGGTGTCGTCGGCGTCACCGTCCTGGTGGTGCATCAGGAGATGCCCGACCTCGTGGCAAAGCGTGAAGAGCTGGCGTTCGCCGGGGACGGCCTCGCCGTTGTTGACCGCGATCCCGCACGAGCCGGAGGGGAGCTTCAGTGAGAAGCCGAACTCGCTGGAGAGAGGAAATGCGAAGGACAGAAACTTGACGCCATTCGCCTCCAACGCCTCGCCGAAGCGGCGGACGTTGTCGTATCCTTGCCGAAACAGACAGTTGCGGACTTCCGTTCCGAATGCACGGGCCTCTTCAACCGATGCGACGTGCCTTTGCATGGAGAGAAGTTCAGAACTTTCGATCTTCTCACCGACGAAAGATTCAAGCTCCGCATAGTCCTCGAACTTCCTTTCCGCGTCGAGGATCATCTGGTCGAGGCTGGCGCGTTCCTGCTGTGAATAGACCTTCTTGTGGCGGAAGAGCGGTGCGGACTGGCGGTCTGGACTCTCTAGCAATGCGGCGGGGGAGATGCCGAATATGCGGGACAGGCGGTAGAACACGTCGTCGGTTATCGTTGCCTTGCCGTTTTCATACTTGCTGAAGGTAATGCGGCTCACGCCGATACGATCAGCCATCTGGCCTTGGTCAAGGCCGAGAATCTGCCTTCTGCGGCGGATATTTCTGGCAACCTAAAATCGCCAATTTGTACAAGTCCCATTCTAAAACATTTTCAAATTCATCACAAGTATCTTTACAATAAATTATAAAATCATAGCAACTATTCGCACAGGCAAGGCCAACTGGCCGAAGCGGGCGGAGTTTTTCATGCTGTTTGGGGCTGTTATTTCTATTGGGGTTTGATATACTACCCGCCGTTGGCGGCTTATGTTTAGTCAAATCACACAGAATATCTTTGTGCAGATCCGCAGGATTGCGGTGGTCGCGCTGGTGCTTACCTCGGCGTCCACTGCGCGGGCGGGCGTGGCCATCTACCAAAACGTGTTCGAGGGTAGGATGATGTCGCCGGGGTTTGTGTATGACCCTGAAACCGACGTGAGCACGTGGACGCCCCGCTTTGAATGTCACGCCTACGGTCCCTGGGGTTCGCCGACGTTGGTGTTCTACATCATCAGAGATACAGCAACCAGTACCCAGGAGAAGGTCAAGTTGATCGCGGGGGAGGTTGAACCGCTCGCCGTTGCACTCGACACGCCTGCTGACCCCAACATGAATTACGATACAAGGGCTGCGTGGATCGTCGCAACGACCACGCTCACCAAGGTGTCTGTCTCAAACACGGTTTACAGAAGCAGCGTGTTCATGGACGCGGACACCGGTCGGAACATCCCCGAAAAGGCTTACTCGTACACGGCCCTCAACGGAACCAAAACCATCACCTTCGGCTTTGGGCATCCAAACGGTACGACTGTCGGCTGGGTCAAGGTCTGCGTAAATGGGTACGATGCGTGGGTTGATAGTTCCTGCATCGCCACGGGCGTGTATTCGCTGCAGGTCGGGACGACCACGTACAAGCTCTGGCCGGCTACGCTGCTTGAAGGCGGCGTACGCCAGCTCGACATCTACGTGGATGGCTCGGCGGCGGCGGGCGGGACCGGACTCAGTTGGGCGTCGCCGTTCAGGACGATACAGGCGGCGGTGGATGCGGTGCGGCTGGACGGGACAACGGTTCATGTGAAGCCCGGCGTGTACGGCCCCGCTACATTTGACAAAACGAAATTCTATGAAAACGGCCTCGCCTGTACGATCACCGTGGAATCGACCGACGGCCCAGAGAAAACCATCATAGACGGAGGGTGGCGTGGCGAGACGAGCTTCCCCACGTATGCGTGTTTCAATTATGGCGACGATATTTCGACGCGGCTCAGCGACACCGTTAGGGGATTCACGCTCTGTGGAGCGTACTGTGGCGTGGAAAACGGGCGCATAGAGTATTGCATTGTGTCAAATTGCGTTCGGGGCGTTAGGGGATCTTCTGCGTACAACTGCCTCATCACCGGCAACACGGGAATCGGATTTGGCGGCTATGGACTTCAGAATTGCACGGTCGTCGGGAATGCAATAGGGGCCACATTGCCTTTTGCGGTCAATTCTGTGATTTGGGGAAACGAACAGGACGGCGCATACGACTCTTCATTCTGGTACTCGACGAACTGTTGCATCCCCGTGGTCTCGAAAACGGACGTAAACAACATCCTCATGGTCGGTCCCGGTAACATCATGAAAGACCCTCGCTTCGTCGATGCGGCGGCGGGGGATTACCGGCTGCGGCCGGATTCGCCGTGCATCGATGCGGGGGCGGCTGGCGGCGCGGTCGGCGCGACCGATCTTTCGGGCGGGATGCGCGTTCGCGGCGCGGGTGTGGACATCGGGTGTTTCGAGTTCGTGCCCACGGTGTCCGACACAAACGCGACGACGGACGGGGTCACCGTGCCGCCGGAGTGGCTGGAGGCGCACTACGGGCTGGACAGGGCCGCGTCGCCTGACGCGGCGTACCAGGCGGCTTCGCTGGCGGAGACGGCGAACCTGCGCGACGGCACGGCGTCGGGCGGGCGTCTCTCGGCATGGGAAAGCTACTTGTGGGATCTTGATCCGACGGACTCCAGCCAATACCCGCACGCAGAGATCGAGATGGTCGATGGCTCGCCCCGCGTGAAGGTCGTGCCGGCCAGCGCCAATCGCGCCTACTCTCTCCTCGGCAAGCCGGCGCTCAATGCGCAGAACTGGGCGCGTTCCCCCGACCTCGCCGACGCCGCCTTCCTTTCCACCAACCGCTTCTTCAAAGTCTCCGTTGAGGTGAGGTAGCGCGGGCTCGGAGGCCCGCTTGGGATTTGCGGGCGCAGAGGCCCGCCACCCCGAATGGGGGCGGCCCGCTCGGCGAGCGGACCCTACCATTTTTCTGGGCGGAAGAAACGAGAAATAATGCGAAATAATGTTTTTTTATGGACATATACACTTGAATGCTCAGTTCAAGTATGGTACAATGTGTGCGTTCTGACGGACAGGAGAATTGTATTATGGCACAAACGGCATTCAGCATACGGATGGATGAAGGTCTCAAACGAGACTTCAGCCAGTTCTGCGATAACATCGGAATGACGATGTCCACGGCGTTTGTCGTGTTCGCAAAGGCGGTCTTAAGAGGTCGCAGAATTCCATTTGAGATCTGCGATTACGGCGAACCGCATGATGCCGAGAATACGCAAAGACGCCTTGCCGCGAAACGGGCATTTGAGAGCATGAGGGCGAAGGTTCAAGAACGATACAAGGACGTCCCGGAACCAACGCTAGATGAAATCAATGCCGAAATAGCGCGTGTGCGGCACGAGCGGCACGAGCGGTTGTCTCGTGAACGCGAAGTGGCAGGTGTCAAATGAGTGTCAAGGCCGTTATCGACACGAATGTTCTGGTTTCGTCTTTCCTGTCCAAGAATCCGAACTCTCCAACAGTTCGTATTGCAAACGCGTTCTTGGACGGGAGGTTCACGCCAGTGTATTCGCGGGGAATGATCGACGAGTACGTAGATGTGCTGGGCAGGGATTATCTCAATCTTCAAGCCGCGCAAGTTGAGGAACTCATTGGACACCTCAAAACGTCTGGCGAGGAAGTCGTGCCAGCCGAATCAAACGAGAACTTCCCTGATCCCGACGACAAAGTGTTCTTCTGTACCGCGCTTGCGGACGATGCCCACCTCGTCACGGGCAACATGAAGCATTACCCTCCCGCAAACTTTGTTGTAACCCCTGCGCAGTTCTGCGAACTACTAGGAATTTGAGTAAAGAATGCAAAACGCCCGGCGGAAAACCGCCGGGCGTTTCGTTAGGTTTCAATGAAACCGTTGGGGAGATTACTTCTGCTTACGACGCAACGCGAGCATCGCGCCACCAACGAGGAGCAGAAGGCCGCTCGTCGGCTCAGGAATGCCGCCCTGACCGCCGCCACCACCACCGCCGCCGCCGGCGGTCATGGTGTTCCAGTCGCTGGCACCGTAGGCGGTGAAGTCGGTGAACTTAGCCCAAGTGTCACCGCTCATAGGATCTTTACCCTGTGTGCTCGTTCCGTTTACGAGGATGAAGTTGCCCTCGTAAGAGCCAATAGCTTTTCCGTTGTCCTCAACGAGGATCAGCGAGAACGCCTGTCCGGCTGCAGTACTAGAGACCTTGTCGTTGTCGGCAGGATCAAACGTACCGAACGAATAGTCCTGATTCTGACCGCCTTGGGCGACTAACGTCGCCGAACTCGTGTCGAAGGCCTTTCCGTCTGAGGTCACCGTGCCGAGATACAGGTAGGCAACGCCCTGCACGGCATCGCCCATGTACTTCGTCCATTCTGCGGCCGCCGTGTTCCAGCGCCAGATTTGGTCAGATGCACCAATCTGGCCACCTCCCGTCGGACTACCAACGGTCACGAGGTCCTCATTTTTCGTTTCCTTTCGTGGTCGGTCACGCGGGACGCATGACCCTACCATTTTTCTGGGCGGCAGAAATACAAAATACGCATTCTTGTACAGGAGGAGAAAGAAACGCAAAAGAAACAATAAAACACCACTAATCGCGCAGGTTAATAGAAATGTACTTTTTCGAGGGAACCATCCTTGACTTGGCTGATAGAGTCATGATATAATTTTGTCCATCAGCCCTAAAAGGAGATTCTATGTTGGTAACACAAATAAGACCTGTCACAGACTTGCGGAATCACTATCCCGAAGTGGAAAGCGATTTGCAACGCGGTCCTGTCGTCTTGACCAAGAACGGCTATGGTGCGTCCGTACTTGTCAGCATCAGCCTTTACGACAAACTCATGGCAAAGCAAGCCATGTATGAAGCCATTGCGAGATCCGAGACGGAAATAGATGCAGGAGAAGGTCTTGAAGCTAAATCTGCACTTGCGAAAATGAGGGCGACACTTCATGTATAGGGTTGTCATTTCGCCATCAGCAAATGCTGACTTGTTCAATGTACTCAATTACATCACATACCAATTGGCGAATGCTCAGGCTGCGGCAAAACTAGCGGACGGAATTGAAAGGTGCTATGCGGACCTTGAGGAATTTCCCGCCGCACATGAACTTTGCCGTGACTCCGTCCTCGCTCGCATGGGGTATCGCAGATATCCAGTCGGTAACTACCTTGTAATATTTCGTATCGTTGAAGAGACGCAGGAAGTGAGGGTCCTGCACATCTTCCATGCACTGCAGAACTACCTTGAGACTTTAAAAGGCGGAGCTTGATCGCCCTCCGCCGGATTACTTCTGCGACGCTTCCATGTCCTGTTGAATTTGCACAGGCCGTCGAACCTCGCAAATACAGGCTCTTTCAGGTCGCGGACCTCGTCTGCACGCTCCGCTTGCTTGAGACGAAGATCGTCTCCGGCACAGGGCTCTCCGATGACGAATGCAAGTTCTTTGGAGGCCCGAAGAAGTTCAACCACAACATCCTCCGCTAAATCAAAACGAAGGAAATCTGACAGCCGCTTCTGTGCCCCTGCGTACTGCGCGACAATAATAAGCAAAACGCCCAACCGTATGTACGGTCGGGCGTTTCGTTAGGTTTCGATGAAACCGTTGGGAACTTACTTCTGCTTACGGCGCAGCGCGAGCATCGCGCCACCGACGAGGAGCAAGAGACCAGAGGTCGGCTCAGGAATGCTGCCGCGCGAGACTCGGTGAAGGGGACAAGGTACTCGCCGCGTTCGATGTCTTTTTCCGCAACAGGCTGACCGACACGCTGTGCGCGCTGATTGCGAAAGCGCAAGAGGTCGATGCCAACCTCGGCTACACGGCGGCGGTCACGGAGATGCTGCTCCAGAGCCACGAGACGGATACGAACGGCAACTTCGTCATCGACCTCCTGCCAGCATTGCCGAAGAAGTGGGCTGCGCATGGCTCGTTCCGGGGGCTTTGCGCGCGCGGCGGATGGATGGTCGATTGCGAATGGCGCGACGGTAGGCCTCTCACGGTCAAGTTCCGTCCCGGGCCCCACGCCACTGCCGTTCCGCCGACTATCCGCTTCGCGGGCATATCGTTGCGGACAGCCCCGTGACGCCTTACGCGAACCACTACTTCACAGAGGCGCTGTATGCGGCGGCTCTACCGTCGTCGCCGATACGTTTGCACGGCTGTTCCGATTTTTGCGGTCACGTATGACGCGTGACCGCTTTTTTGATATACTACGCGCCATGAGGCGATTGTGCCCAAGAAAGGATATATTATGCTGATACTGAATCGACGCGATTTTCTCAAGAACGCTACCGCGTTTGGCGCGCTTGCGGCAACCGGCATTGCGCGTGGCGCATCCGACGAGGTTGGCAAGCCCTATCCTGGCTGGAAGCCGGGCGAGATGGACCTCCATTTCGTCTATACGGGCTGCGGCGAGAACATGTTCTACCGTCTCCCCGACGGCACGGCCATCCTGAACGATACGGGCGACTTCTTCCGTACGCGCGATCGTGACCAGATTCCGCTGCTGCCGTCGCCCGACCGTCTCGGAGGCGAGTGGATGGCGCGCTACATCCACCGCGTGTACCCTGAAAAGGCGATCGACTACGCCATCTTCTCGCACTGGCACTGGGACCATGTCGGCCACGCGACGTTTACCTCCTCCTACGAGGGGCTCCGCTACCGCACGACGCCGGACGGACGCAAGATCAACGGCTTCCTCTGCGTGGCCGAGGAGTTCGACGTCAAGCACTACTTCGACCACGAATACCCGGAGCACGGCAAGTACAAGAAGCAGGACTCGTCCATGCTGCTACTCGAGCCGTGGATCGAGGCTCAGAAGAAGAAGGGTCTGATCGTCGAGCCGTTCAAGGTCGGCGCGCTCAACCAGATTGCGCTCCAGCGCGATCCCGCCCGCTACAAGGACGTGTTCTCCATCCGCAACATCTGCGCGAACGGCGTGCTGTGGGACGGCAAGGACGGCGTGCGCGACTACGCGGCGGAACACGTGGCCGTTACGAAGGACGGGCGAATCCCGCAGAACCCGCTTTCACTGGCGTTCGTGATCCAGTACGGCAAGTTCCGCTACTACGCGGGCGGCGACGTCGGGCGGCGGTTCAAGGTCAAAGGTGGCGGCGACGTCAACTACGAGGGGCTCGTCGGCGAGCGCGTGGGTCCAGTGACCGTCTGCAAGATGAACCACCACGGCTGCTCCGACTCGATGGACGAGGCGTTCGTCAAGCAGGTTCGCGCACAGGCGTACGTGGCGTGCATGTGGTGTCCGGGACAGTTGGCGCCGAAGACGCTTAAGACGATCAGTAAGTACGCCGATCCGGCGATTCTCCCGAACCTCATGCCGGCCAAGCGCAAGGCGAAGGAAATTAACGAGGCGTACATGAAGAACATCCTCGTGCCCGATGTCGCGCACGTCGTCGTCAAGGTCCTGCCCGGTGGCAACGCCTACCGGATCTACCTCCTCGAGGCGCACGACGAGTCGATGAACGTTCTCTCCGTCGTCGAGAAAAAGGTCTGATTTCGCCGGGATGCCACAGGCGGAATTGTGGTATACTATGGCCATGGCACGTTCACCTTGGAGTATCTTTCCGCGCCCGCGCGCACGTCCGCGCCGCCTCACCTGGCGGAGCGTGATCGTTTCGTTCTTCACCATGCTGGGTCGTTTCTTCGGCGACCTCGCCACTGGACGTTCGGCCCGCTCCGGACGAACGACGTCCTCCACGGACCGACGAAAATAAAATGCCAATTTCTATTAAGCCTTGACGTGCGCGCGCGATAATGATATCATTTGCAACCGAAACCACCGTTAACGAAACACGGGTTAACGAAATGAGTGTTAAGTGTCGGCGGTAAGAGGGAGTGCCCAATGAAGTTTTTTGGTCGAGAGCAGGAATTGAAGGAGCTGCGAAAAGTGCGAGATCTTTCTTTAGAGAGGTCTCGTTTTACGGTTTTGACTGGTCGCAGAAGGGTTGGCAAGACAGAACTTTCACGTGAGGCGTTTGATGACGAGAAAACGCCGTATTTGAATTTGCCGATTACGCGACAGCCAGAAGTGACGCTCTGTGCGCAGTTGCAGGAAGAGGCCGAGCGCGTGCTCCATATTGGAATCCATGGTATGTGCATGAGGTTCGGAGATTTGTTCCGCGAACTGATGAAAGAGGCGGAGAAACGTCCCTACACGCTCGTCCTCGATGAGTTCCAGGAGTTTGACCGCACGAATCCGGGCGTCTATGGCGACATCCAGCATATCTGGGACGAGTATCACAACAAGACGAAGCTGAATCTAGTAGTCAATGGCAGCATCAATCGTCTGATGAACAAGATTTTCTGCGACGATTCACAGCCACTCTATGGACGCAATACCGGCACCTTGGCGCTGAAGCCCTTCAGCACGGCTCTTCTGAAGGAAATCTTCCGTTCTTACAAGCCCGATTATACCAACAGGGATTTGCTCGCGCTTTGGACGGTCAGCGGTGGCGTGGCCCGCTATGTGGACCTGATGATGTCCGCCCACGCCTTTACGAAGGAGGCGATGCTTGAGGAAATCTTCTCGATGCTTTCCGCATACATTCCGGAAGGGCGAACCATTCTCGCGGAGGAATTCGGACCCGACTACGGCACGTATTTCACCTTGCTTGCGGCGATTTCCTCTGGGCAGACGACATCCGCTGAAATGAAGAACCTTCTTGGAGTCGATGTCGGCGGTTACCTCGCCAAACTGGAGGAACAGTATTCCATTGTGGTCAAGAAGCAGCCGATTTTCGAGAAGACGACGGCGAAGAACAGTCATTTCCTCATCGACGACTGTTTCTTCCGCTTCTGGTTCCGTTTTGTGTACAAGCTCAACTACCTGAACGAGCTTGGAAGGCGCGATCGCATGCTGGAGGTCGCGCGGCGCGATTTCGACACCTTCAGCGGATATGCCCTGGAGCGGTATTTCACGACAAAGCTCGTGGAAAAGAAACGTTGCACGCGCATTGGCGGATGGTGGGATAGGAAAGGCGAAAACGAGATCGACATCGTCTGCGAGGATGAGGACGCGGGGACATTGGGATTCTACGAAGTGAAGGTTGATCCTTCGCGCTTTGATTCCACCCGCCTCGAAGAGAAGGTCAAGGCGTTCTTTGCCAAGAACCCGGAAAAGCAGTCCCTTCAGCATACGATGGGGCTTCTTTCCCTTGACGATATGTAGCAAAAACTTGAATGTGTTTGAAGTCAAGTTTGCAAAGGAGAGAAAATGATGACGAAACATAGATGGATGGCGGCGGCGACGTTCGCGGCGGTTGTTGCGGCGAACGGCGCAGTCAATGAGGTGAGGCAGATATTTCGGGCCGAGCGGTTCCAGCGCGGCGATACGAACGTGTCGCGTCTGCAGGAGATCGACGATGCGAGCTGGATCTGGCACCCGACGTCGGTTGAGCGCGGCGAAGTGGGCAAGTACGCCTTCCTGCGCTTTAGGAAGGAGTTTACGGCCGACGCGACGCCGCTGAGGTTCGACGTGAGCGCGGACGAGCGTTTCGAGCTGCTGCTGGACGGCGCACCGATCGCGTTCGGCCCGCACCGGGGCATCGTCGAGAACTGGCTCTACCAGTCCTACGAGGCGAAGCTCGCGCCGGGCAAGCACGTCATGGAGGCCGTCGTGTGGGTGCTCGGACCGTATGCGCCGTCCGCCCAGCTTTCCTGGCGCGGCGGGTTCATCCTCAAGGCGGAGGGCGCGTACCACAAGCAGCTCACGACCGGCGTTGCGTCCTGGCGCGTCGCGGAGCTGAAGAACGTCACGATGCGCAAGGAGGGAATGCGGCGCAACTTCGGCGTGGGCGCGCAGACCGAAGTGCGCGGCTGTTCGCTTCAGGAGGAGCGTCCCGCCGAGTCGGCGTACGTGGCGCCGAAGGTCGTGCGCGGCCCGGTGAGGTTCAACGTCTGCGGCGTGAAGGCGAAGGGGTGGATGCTCTTCCCCACGCCGCTGCCCGACCAGACGTGCGAGCGCGTCCGCCCCGGCGCGTTCCGCGCCGCGCGCGCGACGTTCGACAGGAGCGCCCTCTACACCGAGGAGGACGCGCGCCATCCGCTCGTCCAGCCGCTGAACGCGCTTCTCAAGGAAGAGAAGCCGGTGACGATCCCCGCGAACACGATCCTCTGCGCGCTCCTCGACCTCGACGACTACTACTGCGCGTACCCGGAGCTCGTCGTGGGCGGCGGTAAGGGGGCCGAAATCCGCTGGATGTGGGTGGAGAGCCCGCGTTATCCGGACGGACGCAAGGGCAACCGCAACGAGTTCATCGGCAAGGGCTGCTCCAGGTACTTCCTCATGGACCGCTTCTTCCCCGACGGGCGCGCGTACGCGACGTTCGGCGTGCCGTGGTGGCGCGCCGGGCGCTGGTGCCAGCTCGAGATCAAGACGGCGGACGAGCCGCTGACACTGAAGATGGTGGGCATCATCGAGTCGCGCTACCCGACGCCAGTCACCTCTCATTTCAAATGCGACGACGCGTCGCTCGCCGGTGTGCAGGGCGTGTGCATTCGCGGCATGCAGATGGACATGCACGAGATCATGTGCGACGGCCCGCACTACGAACAGCAGATGTACGTGGGCGACACCTACGTGCAGTGCGACACGATCGCGGCGATGAACAGCGACGACCGTCTTGTGCGCCGCGCGATCTCGCTCTTCGACTACGGCCGCCGCGACAACGGCATGCTGCCGATGAACTTCCCCACCACCGGCACGCAGGAATCGACCACCTACACGATGATCTGGCCGATGCTGCTCGAGAACTACATGATGTGGCACGAGAACGTCGCGTGGCTCAAGGCGCGCTTCCCCGGCCTCTGCCACACGATGATGGGCCTCGCCGAGTTCGAGAACAAGGACGGCCTCCTCGAAAACCTGCCCGGATGGAGCTTCATCGACTGGGTGGAGGAGCCGAAGCGGTGGCACGCGGGCATCCCGCAGAACGGCAAGCCGGGGACAGGCGTCAACTCGCAGAACAACCTCTTCTACGTGCTCTCGCTGCAAGCGGCGGCGCGGGTGGCGGACGAGCTGGGCTATCCCACGTTCGGCGCGTACTGGCGCGGCAAGGCGGACGCGCTCGGGAAGAAGATCGTCGCGACGTTCTGGGACGGCGCGAACGGCCTGATGGCCGGCACGCCCGACAAGCAGGGCCTTAGCGAACATTCTCAGATCCTCGCGATCCTCGCGGGCGTCCTTTCGCCCGAACAGGAGGCGAGCGCGTTCAAGGCGCTCGTCGAGCGCAACGACCTCTTCCGCGCCACGGACTACTTCCGCTATTATCTCTTCCGGGTGTACGCGAAGATGGGGCGGATGGACCTCTTCCTGAAGAAGATGGACTTCTGGCGCGACCACGTGAAGTGGGGGCTCCGCTGTCCGCTCGAGGACGACGGCATCGAGGCGAAGAGCGACTGCCACGCCTGGGCGGCGCATCCGCTCTTCTTCCTGCATTCCGCGATCGCAGGCGTGACGCCGGATGAGCCGTGGTTCAGGACAGTGCGCATCGCGCCGCAGCCGGGCGGACTCAAGTGGATCGACGCCGCCACGCCGCATCCGAAGGGCATGATCCTCACGAAGCTACGCTTCGACGGCAACGCGGTCGAGGGCGAGGTGACGCTCCCCGATGGCGTGAACGGCGTCTTTCAGTGGAAGGGCAAGGCGATTCCACTCAAGCCTGGCCGGCAACCTGTTGGCCTGTGACACTCTAACAGGACTTTGCTATACTACTGCGCATGAAAAGAAAGACAGTCCTACGCACCACCGTTGTCATCGCAGTACTTGGCGTGGCGGCGTTCGGCTTGTCGTGGTGGCTGATCGACCCGCACCTTGAGAACGCGGACGCCTACCCTGGCGGCGTCGTTCTGCGTGACAACGCCGGTACCGTTTTACGCGTGTCGCTTGGATCTGGAGATGTTGACTGCCGCCCCTACTATGTTGCATCCGAAGACGATTGGGTGGTGAAGGCGCTTGTTGCATCTGAGGACCGGCGCTTTTTCAGTCACTCTGGTGTGAATGTGCCGAGTGTTGTGCGCGCCGTTTTCCAGAACATCACCTCGCTGCGCCGCGTAAGCGGTGCCTCCACGATCACGATGCAGGCCACGCGCCTCGTACATCCGCACCCACGCACGCTCGCTTGGAAGTACGTGGAAGCCTTTCGCGCGATGCAGATGGAAAGTGCGCATGACAAGCTCTGGATTGTCTCGCAGTACCTCAACCGTGCGCCGTTCGGGTCTAACCTCGTGGGCGTGGAGGCCGCCGCGCAGGGTTGGTTCGGGAAACGCGCGAAGGACCTCGGGATCGGCGAGGCGGCGTTGCTCGCGGGCATGGTGCAGTGTCCTTCCCGCTTCCGTCCCGACCGTCATCTCGACCGAGCCCTCCAGCGCCGCGCCTACGTGCTGGGACGCATGCGCGCGCTCGGCATGATCACGCCCGAGCAGTACGACGGCGCGACGGCCAGCGTGCCGGAGATCCGTCGCGCACCGCGTCCGTTCGCCGAGCCGTTCTTCTGCGACTGGGCTGTGGCGCGAGTGGCGCGTGCGGGAGAGCGGTCGCCTCGGCGAGGCGACCCTACCAGCGGCGATTATGAGACGACGCTTGACGCGGACATGCAGGCGCGCGCGACGACGCTCGTGAACCGCGCGGCCGCGAACGGCTACTCCGCGGCGGCCGTGGTGATGCGCGTAGATACGGCCGCAGTGCTCGCACTCGCGTGTTCCGGCGACTACTTCTCGCCAGACGCGGGACAGGTCAACACGGCTCTCGCGTCGCGTCCTGCTGGTTCAACGTTCAAGCCTTTTCTTGCGGCGGCGGCTATGGACTGCGGGTTCGTTACTCCCGAGGAACGTCTCGCGGACGTACCTAAGGCATACCACGGCTACGCGCCCGCAAACTTCGACGCCACGCACCGAGGATCCGTGAAGCTCTCCGATGCGCTCGTCCTTTCCCTCAACTTGCCGTTCGTGCAGCTCCTGCAGCGACTTGGAGTGGCGCGCTTCGGTTCGGTACTGCGCGCGCTAGGATGCCGTCACCTGGGCGGGCCGGACGAGAAGTTCGGACTAGGACTCGCAATTGGGAACGCGGAGGTGTCGCTCGTTGAGCTAGTGGGAGCGTATGGCTGCATTGCGCGTGGCGGTACGTGGCTTGAGCCGTGTGCGCTTGCGCGGGAGGTTGAGGCGCAGAAGGGCGTCACTCCTCCGCGCGTGTTTTCCCCTGGGGCGTGCTGGCTCGTTTCGGACATTCTTTCGGGCGACGAGCGTTCGCAGCGCGCGCTTGGCCATGCGGCCGACGTGAAGGTGCCGCGTTTCGCGTGGAAGACGGGTACGTCCTCCGCCTACCGCGACGCCTGGACTGTGGTGTGGAACCCGGAGTACGTGGTGGGGGTATGGTGCGGACACAAGGAAGGGCGCTTCGGCGACACGTCTGTGGTGGGGGCGGTAGCTGCGGCGCCATTCGCGTGGGAGCTGGCACGAGGGCTTTATCCGCAGAACGAAGGGCCTTGGTTCGTAAAGCCGCCGGAGGTCATCACACGGGAAATCTGCGCGGAGAGCGGATTCCCGGCCGCACCAGAATGCCCGAAACGCGAGGAGGGCCGTGCGTTGCTGGGTGCTTCATCACCAGCTCTCTGCACGTTGCACCGTCGCGGGGCGGGCGGCGAGGTGGTCACGCGCGGCGACGCCTATCTGCGCGCGTTCACGGGGAAGACGGCGCAGGCCGAACGGCTTGCCATCCGCGCGCCGCAGGATGACGCAGAGTTCCATCTCGTGCCGGGGCTCGCCCAGCAGAGGATTGTCTGCACCGTGGCTGGTAATGTTGAGGGCGGGGCGCTCTGGTGGTTCGTGGACGGCGCGCCCGTGGGCGAAACGGTCGGGAACGCCCCGTTCGCGTGGGAGCCTGTACCCGGTCCGCACGTAATCGCATGCGCCACCGAGAATGGCGTGACCGCTTCCGTACGCGTGCGCGTGACGGAGGAATAGTAAAACGCGAACCATAATCGCACAAATCGTACCTATTGACTTTGGGCGTATGGCATGATACCATAGTGCCCATGAAAACACAGATGACGCAGATTGGCATTGGCATCGCGGCGCTCTCGGCGCTTGCGGTGGAAGGCAAGGATTTCAACCGCGCCGAGCTGAACGCGATGCTCGACAGGAGCTGAACGCGATGCTCGACAGGCTCGCCGCCTCGCCCGAACCGAAGGTTCGCCGCGGACCGCAGGCGACGTGCTACAAAATGGCTATGCCGCAGCCGGAGCGCTTTGAGTACGTCTGCAGAAATTGCGGCATGCACACCGTCTATCCGATGAACACCCGGCGGATGGCAAATACGCTCGCGCGCTTCCGCGATGACGCGGCGAGTCTTCGCGCACTCGGTCTCGACATCGCGCTTGACGAATCGATGCTGTGCCAGAAGTGTAATCCATTCACGCAGGAGTGTTGGATCAACGCAAAGTACATTTCGGAAACAGGCGAACTTCTGGGTGATAACGTGAACATCAGATCGGCGCCGAGGTCTGATTCACAAGTGCTGCGTACAGTCAGCAGATACGAGTTGTCCGTTCGGAAATGGAGTAATTTGAAGTCGGATTATGGCGAGGAAAACGAAGGTGCGCGCTTGAGGCGTCTGCCGGCACGACCGGGCGATCCTGCGGATTGGGTAAGGATTGATCCTGTCATCTGCGGTATTGACCGCATCGAGAAGTTGGCGTGGGTGATCAACGGCAAGCGAACGATCGTCGATAGATACGACGCACGGATTCTGAGGGCGTTTCTGACGGGTGAAAAGACGTGGAGGGGGGATATGGGTGACCAACACACGCTGAAGGAATCGCTCCCCCGTCTACAGCAGCTGCTTGGTACCGCGACTGTGAAATGACGACCATCCTCCCATCGGTCGCCGTCCTTGAACTGACCTACCGCTGCAACCATGCGTGTAGGTTCTGTTCGTGTCCGTGGTTCGCGGGGATGCTGAAGCCGGGGCCGGAGATGGAGATTGGCGAATGGAAGCGCCTCATCGAAGCATATTCGGCGGTGGGCGTGACGCAGTTTTCGTTCACGGGCGGCGAGGCGCTCTTGAAGGAAGGGGGCCTTGAGTTGATGGACTTCGCGGCGAAACGTGCGAAGGTCGGTCTGCTCTCGAACGGGCGCTCCATGACAGAGGACGTGCTGCGGTTCTGCGCCGAACGCGGTATCCACGTTCTCATGAGCATGCCGGGATTGCGGTCGTTTGCGGCGAACACCGACAGCGACACGCCCGTCGAGCACATCCTCTCCATGTTCGGCAGGGCGCACGAACTCGGCTGTGCGACAACGGTCGGCGTCGCCGTCACGAAGCTCAACTTGCCGGAGCTGTACGAGACGATTTCGGCGGCGCTCGTCGCCGGCGCGGACTCGCTTCTCTTGAACCGCTTTCTTCCCGGCGGACGCGGCCTTTCGCATTCCGAGCTGATGTTGACGGCGGACGACGTGCGCCACGCCGCCGATGTCGCGGAGGAGGTGCTTTCGCGGGCGAAGCGTCGCGGACATTTCGGGACGGAGCTTCCCGACTGCATGATTGCCGCAGACAAGTACGAGTACCTTAATGTCACGACCGGCTGTTCGGCGGCGACGGACTTCTTCACTGTCGGGCCGAATGGACGCATCCGCGTCTGCAACCACAGTCCCGTCGAACTCGTGAAGTGGAACGAGTGGGAGCGGCTCCCCGAATGTGAAGAGTGGATGCACTACGTGCGGCACGACTATCTGCCGAAGATGTGCGACGGCTGCGGCAAGGCCGCGAAGTGCCTCGGAGGCTGTCGCGAGGCCGCGCGCGTGTTCGGCGGCTCGCCAACCGCCCCCGATCCAATCATGGAGTGAGCAAGAAAAAGAAGCGGCGGTTCATTCGTTTCCGATTACCGAACGGTATGATTTTGTCTACGAAAAGTACTCCCCGTCCGCCAATATTTTTGATATAATTAAGAAGTAATGAACGAAGAGACGAGACCAATATGCCATGTTGTCGCGGGACCGAACGGCTCCGGGAAGTCGACGTTTGCGCTCAGGTACCTGCCCGAGTACGCCGGTGCGGTGGAGTACGTAAACCCCGACCTCATGGCGCAGGGCATGTCGCCGACGGACATCCGGCTCTCCGCGATCAAGGCGGGGAAGCTCACGCTGGAGCGCATCGCCGAGCTCATCAAGGCGCATGCGTCGTTTGCCTTTGAGACGACGCTTTCGGGGCGCGGGCATTTGAAGCTCCTCGCCGATGCGAAGAGGCGCGGATACAGGATCGTGCTCTACTACCTTTGGATGCCCGAGCCGGCGGCGCTGCCGCTCCGTATCAGCCACCGCGTGCTTGCGGGAGGGCACGACGTGCCGACCGTGGACGTCATGCGCCGGTATGCACGTTCGAGCGCGAACGTCAAGGAGTACGCCACACTCGCCGACTCGACGCTCGTCTTCTACGCAGTACCCGCCATCCAGCGCCTCATCTACAGGCGCAACGGCGATTCGCTTGTGCTCGACCCCGCCTTGGCGGAGCCGATGAGAAAGGAGCTCGGAATATGATCGACCGCAAGGACTGGCCGGAGGATGCGCGCAATGCGCAGGACGCTTTCGACGAGGCGTCGTGGGACGCTGTGGAAGGATACCGCGACACGGGCGAGATGGTACCGGGCATGAAGGACGGCAAGCTCTACCTCTACACAGTCGACGAGGCACTTCGCACGCGCCCCGACTACGAGATGCGTAAGAAGGACGTCGGCGAATGGCGCCGCAACAACCTGATCGCGCAGTTCAAGGCGGCCGGCCTCGAGCTTACGCCCGACGTCTGGGAGCGCCTTGCCGCAGACCGCCGACAGGCGCTCGAGGATGACCTCGCCTGGATTCATCCGTAGGATTCTTCGGGGGACAGACCCCGTGAAAAGAACATCTGGCCGCAAAGGGCATGTACGATCTTCAAGTGAGTACGAGTACGACGCGACAGTGCAACGAAAGGAACGAACGACGATGAATGCGAAAACAATGTTTGTCCTGATGTGCGCGGGTCATGCAAAACCTTGTGGTGACGCCAAAACGCCGAACGAAATCGCGCCAAAACGCCGAACGATTGACTGAAACGGATATTGTGTGATTATAATATGGGCACTATGGCAAAATATCGTAATAGAGTTTCGGACGGCATCTTGGCGGAAAACAACAACCATTCAACTTACAATCTAATAAAATCGTATTTGTCATTGCTGTCCGATTATAGGTGTGATATAATATGCGGTGCAAAGAAGGAATGTGGCTATGGTCATCAGGCAAGATTACCTTGAAAAGGTTAGGCCGTTCGTCGGTCTTGACGTCGTGAAGGTTGCGACGGGCATTCGGCGTTCTGGCAAGTCTGTACTCATGAGGCAGATTCGGGACATGATTGCGTCGGAGGTTGATCCGAGCGGAAAATTCATTTTCATTAACCTCGAGGAGGACGAGAACAGCCGTTTTCTTACGAAGGGAGTTCTGCATGATTATGTCGTGAAAGAGGCAGGGAAGAACCTGCCGTCCAAGACGTATGTGTTCCTCGACGAGGTAAGCGAAGTGGAGGATTGGGAACGGATGGTCAATTCGTTGCGGGCGAAGGAAGGAATCGATGTCTATATCACCGGATCGAACTCGAAGCTGCTTTCGGGTGAGCTTGCGACATATCTTACGGGACGATATGTAGAAGTCAAGGTGAGTCCGTTTTCTTTCCGCGAGTTTCGCGAGGCGAGGGAAGACGAGGACCTGTCCGCATCCTTCAACGCCTATCTGCAGTTCGGAGGTATGCCGTTCCTTTCGCATCTCGGCTATAAGGAGGCACCGTCGCGGGAGTATCTTGAAGACCTCTATTCCTCAATCATCATGAAAGACATCGTGCGGCGGCATAAGATCCGCGACGTCGATCTCCTTGCGCGTATCATGAACTACGTACTGAGCGAGACGGGGCACGTGTTTTCGGCGGCGAGTATACTGCGCTACTTGAAACACGAGCGCCGATCCGCCTCGTTCGATACGGTGATGAGCTATCTGCGGTTTGGCGAGGAGGCGTTTCTCTTCAGTTCCGCAAAGAGAGAGGACTTGATGGGACGGCGCATACTTGCGGTCGACGAAAAATTCTACGCCATGGATCACGCGATGCGCAGGGCGGTGGTTGGTGGGAACGTCCGCCGCGACATCGACAGAACGCTCGAGGCGATTGCATACCGCGAGTTCCTGAGAAGGGGGTATGACGTAAGGATCGGACGTATCAAGGAGAAGAAAGTCGATTTCGTCTGCGAGCGCGGTGATGAACGGCTGTATGTCCAGGTAGCGTACTTGATGGAAAGCGAAGAGACGCGGGAACGAGAGTTTTCGGCGCTTTTGGCGGTTCCCGACCAGTTTCCAAAGATGGTACTTTCCCTTGATCGAGTGGACTTTTCCTCTAACGGCATCGCGCACCGCTATCTGCCCGAATATCTTGTCGAGGCGTGAACGTAGATTGTCTAAGCGAAAAATTGTCGATAAAGTACCGCAAGGTGAAAGAGTAAGTCGCCATGTCCCGCTTCCTCCAGTTCGACAACGTCGCCTTCTCCTATCCGGGGATGGCCGAGCCGCTTCTCTGTGGCGTCACCGCGCATTTCCCCGAAGACGCGTGGACGGGCATTGTCGGCGCGAACGGCGCGGGAAAGACGACGCTCCTCAAACTCGCGGCGGGCGAGCTT
>CADCOC010000122.1 GCA_902802945.1 uncultured bacterium
AAATCCGGAAAGTCCGGAAAGTCCGGATAATCCGGAGGTTCCGGCTCTCGCCTGCCGCGACGGCGTCACCGAGAACCGCTGGTACCGCGTGGCCGCGACGAACGGCGTGATCTACTCCATCTACGACAAGGAGCTCAAGCGTGAGCTGATCGACGGCCCCGCCAACCGCTTCATGTACACCCGCAACAACCACAAGACGTGGGAGGCGGAGCCCGAAAAGGCGCTCGGCGCGAAGGTGACGCGCCGCGTGTACCTGGCCGAGAACGAAAAGCGCATCGACATCGAAGACCGTTTCGAGCACGCACGCGACCTCTTCAATACAAAACGCTACAAGCGCTATGGTTACCTCGCGTTTCCGTT
The DNA here is from genome assembly GCA_902802945.1 of uncultured bacterium. GTDB lineage: Bacteria > Verrucomicrobiota > Kiritimatiellia > RFP12 > UBA1067 > RUG572. The sequence goes on from CADCOC010000122.1 coordinate 361, forward strand.
CGCTGTGCCGGGCGGTGCGTTCCGCGCGCACCTCAACGGAACGGTGATCCGTCCGTACGAGGACTGCCACCCGATGACGACGGACGCCTACTGCGCCGTGCGCGACTGGTGTCTGGTCGAGAACAATGATTTCGGCGTGGCGCTGATGATGCGCGACTCGACGCTGACGGAGTTCGGCGAAATCCATCCCGACAAGACGTGCTACACCGGCAAGCCGCCGAAGGGGAAGACTGCCATCTATCCGTACCTCTTCACTGATTGGCTCCAGATGCACCAACCCGATGGTGATTCGATGAACTTCACGTTCCGCTTCGCGATCACGTCGTATGCAAACGGCGGTCGCGGGGCGACCGCCCTACCGGGCAACCGCCGTACACAGCAGTGGGCGCATGTTGCGCGGATGTGCGAGGACTGGCTTGATCCTTATGCGAAATGGATGCGCGAACACAACGTTCCGCGCGTCACGCGCGAAACCGTTGCGGAGCCTCCGCCGGATTGGACAGGCCTTATCGAGAAACCACGCGCCGGACACGGCGAGAAGAATGGGCAGATGTACATCCTCTGGGGCGCGGATATGTCGCCCGACTTTGACCACTACGAACTCTGGCGAGACGGCAAGTTCCTCGCTAACGTCAAGAACGAGGCTCCCAACGGAATCCCCTATCGCGTCGCCCGTTACGAAGACAAGGGACTCCCCATCCATTCGCGTCACGAGTACCGCATCCGCAAGGTGTGGAAGGACGGACGCAAGGATCCGCTCGGCGAGCCGTTTTGCGGGCTTACGCGGCAATAGAGACTCCGTCTTCGTGGCGTCTTCAAGGGCGTATTCCGTACCCCATAAAGTTCGAATCTCCGCGACCCTAAAAAGAACATTTTTGGGACGGACTGGCGCTAGCGGTGAGAATATGGTAAAATGTTTCCCATGCACGATAGCCATGACAACCGCAAACGACTTCTGGACGATCCTTACCTCGCCCCATACGCGGACGCGGTGAGGGGACGCGCGGCGCACGCCCGCGCGCGGGCACGCGAGCTGACAGGCGGCAAGGGACGCCTTGCCGACTGGGCGAGCGCGCACGAGTACTTCGGCCTACACCGTACGCCCGAAGGCTGGGTGTTCCGCGAATGGGCCCCGCACGCCACGGCCATTTGGCTAGTGGGCGACTTTTCGAAATGGCAGCTCCTGCCACGCTTCAAGCTTACGCGCATCCCCGGTACGGACGTGTGGGAGCGCACATTCCCGGCGCGCTCGATCCGACATGAGCAGTACTACCACCTGGAGGTACACTGGGACGGCGGACGCGGCGAACGCATCCCCGCCTACGCGCGCCGCGTTGTACAGGATCCGCAGACGAAACTCTTCAGCGCACAGGTTTGGGAACCGAAGAAGCCGTACGTATGGAAACACGCGACATGCGACAGCCGGCAGTCGACGTCCGGTGGAAACGCCCCGCTCATCTACGAGGCCCACGTTGGCATGGCGCAGGAGGAGGGGAAGGTTGGCAGCTACGCCGAGTTCCGCGACAAGATTCTTCCTCGCATAAAGGCGGCCGGCTATAACGTGGTACAGTTGATGGCCGTGATGGAGCATCCATACTACGGCAGCTTCGGGTACCATGTCTCCAGCTTCTTCGCGCCGAGCTCGCGCTTTGGCACGCCGGAGGATCTCAAGAGCCTTGTCGATACGGCGCACGGGATGGGGCTTCGGGTAATCATGGACATCGTCCACTCCCACGCCGTGAAGAACGAGCGCGACGGACTCTCGCTCTTCGACGGCACGCCCTACCAGTACTTCCACGACGGTCCGCGCGGCTGGCACACGGCATGGGACTCGCGTTGCTTCGACTACGGCAAGACGGAGGTGCTGCACTTCCTCCTCTCAAACTGCCGTTACTGGCTCGACGCCTTCCACTTCGACGGCTACCGCTTCGACGGCGTCACGTCCATGCTCTACCGCGACCACGGTCTTGGCACGGCATTTGCGGGTTACGCGCAGTACTTCGACGGCAACGTGGACGACGACGCCTGGTGCTACCTCGCCCTTGCGAACCGCGTGATCCACGAGGCGCATCCGCGCGCGATCACCGTGGCGGAGGACGTGAGCGGCATGCCAGGATGCGCCGCTCCGCTCGCCGATTGCGGCATGGGCTTCGACTACCGCATGGCGATGGGCGAGCCTGACTACTGGTTCTATCTCGCCGAAAAGGTGCGCGACGAGGACTGGAACATGCACGGAATATTCCACGCACTCACGGACAAGCGCTCCGACGAGAAGGTGGTCAGCTACGTGGAGTCGCACGACCAGGCGCTCGTGGGCGGCAAGACGTTCTTCTTCCAACTCGTCGACAAGGCCGTCTACTGGGGCATGGGCGTGGACCAGCACGGCCTTGAGACGGATCGCGGCGTGGCGCTCCACAAGATGGCGCGTCTTGCAACGCTAGGCTGTTCGGGCGGAGCGTACCTGAACTTCATGGGAAACGAGTTCGGGCACCCCGAGTGGATCGACTTCCCGCGCGCCGAGAACGGCTGGGACTACAGCCACGCGCGGCGTCAGTGGTCGCTCCGCGACGACCCGGCGCTGCGCTTCAAGGGACTTGGCGACTTCGACGAGGAGATGATCCGCGTCGTCACGAAGCACCGCGCGCTACGCGGAACGTCGCCCGTGCTGCTCGCTGCGAACGACGCCGACCAGACGCTTGCGTTCTGGCGCGGCGGACTCGTGTTTGTATTCAACTTCAGCGCGTCGAACTCCTATTCCGACTATCCCGTGCTCGTCCTGCCCGGCAGCTACCGCCGCGTGCTCGACACGGACGAGGTCCGCTTCGGCGGCCAGGGACGCATCGCCGCGCGCCAGACGTTCTTCAGCGAGTCGTCCGTCGTCGGCGACGAGCGTGTGGACCACATTCGCCTCTATTTGCCTGCCCGCACGGCCATTGTGCTGGAGGTGCGCTGACGGGAAGCGAGGATTATGGTATAATCTTCCCCACTGGAAAAGCAAGAGATGGAAAAACTGTATCCACTGACGTTTCGCCCGAACATCCACACGGCCCTGTGGGGCCGCGAATCGTGGGAGATTTCGGGGCACCCCTCGTCTCCGTCGGTCGTGGCGGAGGGGCCTCTCGCGGGACGCACGCTCAAAGAGCTCGCCGAAGATTATGGCTCGGCTCTCACGGGTGCGAAGGCGCACGACCCCACGCGGTTTCCGTTGCTGTTCAAGGTGATTGACGCGCGTGACCGCCTGAGCGTGCAGGTGCATCCCAATGAGTCCACGTGCGAGTTGACCGGCGGCGAGCCGAAGACGGAGATGTGGCACGTGCTTGGCGGGAGGGGGCCGATATTCGCGGGACTGAAGCCCGGCACGACGCCTGCGATGGTGGAGGAGGACGTGCGGACCGGGCATTTCGAGGAGACGCTCGTGCGTCATGACGCACAGGAGGGTCTCACGCTCTTCATCCCAGGCGGTCTCGTACACGCCATCGGCGAGGACGTTGTAATATACGAAGTGCAGCAGAGCTCCAACACGACGTACCGCCTCTACGACTGGGGACGGGTGGATGTGAACGGAAAGTCGCGCAAGCTGCATGTGGCGGAGTCGCTCAAGTCGATAGACTTCTCTTTGCCCGTACCCATCTCGCGCACTGCCGTGTCGTGTCCGTTCTTCACTTTCCGCCCCGTGTTGTCGCAGGGCGAGTTTGTCGTCGCGCGTAACCCTGCCACCTTTACGGCCGTTTACATCGTCAATGAAAAACGCAGCGTCCTCGTGCCTGCCGGATGCGCGGCGCGGATCGCCTGCACGGGAAAGGTCTTGGTGACAAGGCTATGAGGGGAAAGTTCATCAGTTTTGAAGGGCCGGAGGGCGGCGGGAAGTCCACGCACGTGGCAGCGCTCGCGGAGGCGTTGCGCGCGGAAGGGAAGTCCGTGCTGGTAACGCGCGAGCCGGGCGGCACGCGTCTTGCGGAGCTAATCCGCAGTCTTGTGCGCGAAGAGCTGGAGGACCCGCCAGTCACGCGCGCGGAGGTTTTGCTGTTCCTCGCCTCGCGCGCACAGGTGGTGGCGAACGTGATCAAGCCCGCGCTCGCGCGCGGGGAGTGGGTGCTCTGCGACCGCTTCAGCGACTCCACCTTCGCCTACCAGGGCTACGGACGCGGCATCGACGTGCAGCTCCTGAGGGAACTCAACGAGTTCGCCACGGAGGGCCTTGTGCCCGACCTCACTATCCTCTTGGACGTGCCGCTTGAAGTTTCCCGCGCGCGACTCGCCGAACGGCAGCGCGCTACTGCGGCGGCGGCCGACCGCATCGAATCGGCGGGAGAGGCGTTCCACAAGCGTCTGCGCGAAGGGTTCCTAGCGCTCGCCAAGGCGGAGCCGGACAGGTTCGTCGTGATTGATTCGTCGGGCGACCGCGACGAAGTGGACCGCCAGATAATCGAGGCCGTGCATGGACGTTGATGAAGCATATAAAAAAATGGAAGCGGCCATTGAGGCAGGGAGGATTGCAAATGGTTATCTCGTGGTCGGCGCACTTGATGGTAGCGCCAAAGAATTAACGTTGCGCATATTGAAACTCCTTTTTGGTGAATGCAATTTCGATACGCACCCAGATATTCACCGTATGCGGCCACTATCCAAGGCTCGTCTTATTACGATAGGGCAGCTGTTAGAATCACGGCGAAGCGAAGCAGAGAAAAAAAGGATAAGAGGTCCGGGGTTCCTTGACAAGATCTCCATGACCTCTTTTTTGGGTGGGTGGAAAGTCGGCATCGTTGAAGGAGCGGATTGCCTTAACGATACGAGTCGCAATGCCTTTCTCAAGACATTGGAGGAGCCGCCGCCGCGGACGCTATTCCTCCTGCTTTCCGAACGCCCAGAGCAGCTGCTTCCCACGATCATCTCCCGTTGCCAGCGCATCGACCTGCCGGACGCGCGTGCGCAGCAGCTAGAGGAACCGTATCGCACGCAGGTTCTGGACGTGCTTGCGGGGGACGACCTCACGAGCGTGACGGCGCGCGCAGCCGCTGCCGCGAAGCTCGCGGCCGTGCTGGAGGCGCTGGAGGAACTTGCCGCGGCGCGCGTGCAGGAGGACATTGAAGAGGAGTCGTCGAACGCTGGTGAGGAAGTGGACGACGATGCGCTGAAGGCGCTCATCTCGTCGCGCTACCGTGAATCCCGCGCGGATTTCGTCGCCACCGTGATGAGCTGGTTCCGCGACCTGATGGCGCTCTGCGCCTCCGCCCGCAGGGCGTCGCTGGATGGCGACGATGGCGGTGAAGTGCCACTCATGAACGAGCCGCGCCGCGCTGTGTTGGAGCGGCGCGCGCGCAAGATCACCCGCGCGCAGGCGTTCCGCAACGTCGAGGCAATTGAGTCGTTCGCCACGTCGCTTGAGCGCAACCTTCCCGAGCTGCCGCTTCTGTCATTTCTCATCGACCGGCTGGCATTTGGGGCGGAAGGGTGGCTCTGATGGAAGCTTCCGTCAACCAACCCCGCGTAGCACATGTGCGAATGCCCGAGAAGGGGCTCTTCACGGTGCGCTGTCCCGATGCGTTCACGGCGCAGATCGGCGCGCGCGTGGTGGTGAACCTGGACTACGGACTCGACCTCGCGGAACTCTGCGACGTGGCCACGTTTGACCCCGCTCGCGACGGCGCGTATCCGCCGGGGTTCACGCTGGTACGTCTGGCGATGCCTGAAGACATCATCGCCGCCACGGAGAACGAAGTGAAGGCGTGCGAGCTGAGAGAGGCTTTCCTTGCGGCCGCGCGGCGTGTCGTGCCGGAAGTCCGCGTACCATACGTGCGGCTTTCGCTGGGAGGAGGGCGCCTGTTCGTGCGTTACGTGTGCGACCGGATGCGACCGGACCTGCGGTCCGTAATTTCCGATTTCAGGCGGGAACGGCATGTGGGCGTGAGCGCCTGGCAGATGGGGCCGCGCGACGAAGTGCGCGTGATGGGCGCGTTGGGCCAGTGCGGACGCGTCTGCTGCTGTGCGTCATGGCAGCAGAAATATCCCGGTGGCCTCACGTCCGACTCACTCAAGGGTCTCGGTCTTAACTCCGCCGCGCTCAACGGCGTCTGCGGACGCTTCAAGTGCTGCCTCGCCTTCGAGCGCGAAACGTGACATTTCGCTTGAAAGCGGCGGGGGAATGGGGGATGCTTTTCTGCGTTCCCCTTGAAAAAAGCGTGAAGGGGAAGGAGAAATCCTTTGGATATATTTTTTGAGATTTTTTTAACACTCCCTTGAATGCAGAAAGGCAATATGCTAAACTACTGCCGAACCCCTTGATGGGTTGTTAACCGACCGCTGAGCTTCGGCAATGCGGTGCAGAGCCGGGCGTAAGTCCGGCTCTTGCCTTAGTACGCAGGACATGAAGAAAAGAACCATAGTGTATATCGACGGATTCAACCTATACTACGGGTTGCTGCGGTTTTCGCGTAGTAAATGGCTGGATGTCGTGGCTTTTGCCAATTCACTTTTGCCACGTCCAGACGAACACGAAATCTTGTCTGTCAAATACTTCACTGCGCGCGTCAACTATGATCCGGCAGAGCCAACCGCGCAAATGCGTCAGTCCATATATCTTTCTGCGTTGGCGGCATTTCGTCCAGAACTGAGCATCATTGAAGGTTATTATAAGCGCTTTCGCGCCCGTTACCCCTTTGCCAAGGAACCATGTAAGTCCTGTCAGAAAGTCTCAGTCGCAACTGTGTGGAAGACAGAGGAAAAACGATCCGACGTGAACATCGCCTCTCAAATGTTCATCGATCACATGGAAACGAATTTTGACTGCATCGTACTTGTTTCTGGAGACACAGACCTCATTGCACCTCTTCATTACCTCAAGAAGCATACGGGAAAGTCCGTCGTTGTATTCAATCCACACGAACGTCCCAGCGAAGAACTCCGTGCTGTGTCCACCTACTACAAACACATTCCCCGCGACCTACCAGCGAAGTGCCAGCTCCCCGACATCATTCCCGTTGGTACTCACGGACGCACGATTCACCGCCCGCCCGCATGGGCGTAATAATGGCACCGTCGCGACACGTATTCGCATAAGTGACGTACCGCGCACAGAACTAACAACAAACGGCGGGTGGGGCGAGCCCTCCGGGCGAGCCGCCACGCGCAATTTCCAAAAACCGCATTTCACGCTTGAAAGCGGCGGGGGAATGGGGTATACTTATTTCCGTCTTGCTCCCACAAGGGCGAAATGACAGATTACCCGCGTGGATTGTCGGCGAGCAACCGTAGCCGCTACCGCGAGGTCAACGAAGCAAGAAGAAAATTATGGAACATAGGCACATTCAGTCAGGAGATGTCTTGAGTACGGCGGCGATTGATGACATCATTGATCGCGGCGGGCGTGCCGACTGGGCTTTTCTTCGAGATCGTTCGCGTGTGGAAGCTTCTGTCATGGAAAAAATCCGTCGAGTTTGCGCAGCGCACTGTTCCGATCCCTACGATCAGAAATACCATTTGTGGGGACTTTATGCCGGATAAACCGATTCCAGAGTGGGAGAGGCTGCTTTCCTCGGCTGCGCATCTTCAGAAGATCGTCCCCGGTGCGGTACTTGTCGGAGGAACGGCTGCGGCCACTTACGCCCATCACCGTATTTCCGTCGATCATGACCATGTCCTGACGGATTTGAGGGAACGATTCGACGCAATACTATCTGATCTTGAGTCTGTTGCCGGCTGGCAGACTGCTCGCGTCAGGCGTCCGGTCTTGATCCTTGGGTCGCTGGACGGAATCGAAACCGGAGTACGCCAGTTGATTAGAAGCGAACCCTTGGAAACCACCGTGATAGAGGCCGAAGGTGCAAGGCTCACGGTTCCCACCAAGGGTGAGATGTTTAGGATCAAGGCCGTGCTTGCCTTGAAGCGCAATGCTACTCGTGACTACCTCGACCTCGCCGCCATGAGCGTGGTGCTGGGTGACGACGGCATCAGGGAGGCACTTGCGAAATTCGACGACTACTATCCCCAGCCGAACGGAGCGTCACCTCTTCAACAGCTTGCCAACCAGCTGGCCAATCCGCTTCCATACGATCTAGACGAGACGGACTTGTCGCAGTACAAGCATCTTGACGTGCAATACCAAGACTGGAATCATGTGCGTGACATTTGCGCACACATAGCGGTTGCCGTTATCCACCAGATGCTATAGGGCGCGCGTCCCCGCGAGCCGCCGCTGGTCAAAAATTGACACATCGGTCAGTTTTTGACATGGCGATGAAGATGGGGAAGGATAGTATTTGGGCGGGAAAGCCCATTTATGGTGGAAAAATCAGATTTTTCGTTTTGGCACGGCTCGTGCTAATAAAGGGGCGCAGTAGTCAAGACATCAGGAGTTGATCGGTCGAGAGGCCGGTCACGCCAACCGAGTGGAACACCACGGTGGTAGCCGAGAGGCGATGTGCCCGCAAGGGAAACATGTTCCAGAAGGCCGCTCGTCTTGATTTCAGGACGGGCGGCCTGACGTTTGCGAGGGGATTGTCCCTTCCTGAGAACGCTTGGCGGAACAGGAATGAGATGATGAAAGTGCAGCAAGTCAAGCCTGAGTACACAAAAATCGTGGCGGCTATTCCCCACAGTGTTTCTACGGCACACTATTGGCAATGGCAAGACATATCCCCCATGAGAGAGGTGTTGAACCGCTGGACGGACTGGTTTACGGACGAGTTGTTCGTCAGCGAAGTGTCTGGCGTTACCGTCGTGAAGGCGAAGATGTCTCGCTTCGAGTGTGACGTGGAGCGGCTGGAGGGCGAAAGCGAACGCCTTTGCCGTTTCGTGCGCGAATGCGGCGATGAAGACACCAAAGATTGGGTGCTGAGAAATGCAATGTACCGGAACATGTATCTAGCGGACTGGTTCCGTTACCGAGCGGAGATACTGGATGCCGCATCCGAGGATGTCACATTGATTGTTGACTGCCATTCGTTTCCTTCTGATATCGCTCCCGACGTCGATGTGTGCCTTGGCTTCAATGAGGATGCGTCAAGACCGAGCCAGCAGACAATCGAACTGGTCGCCCGGATCTTTCGCGAAGAAGGATATTCGGTGGCATTCAACCGTCCGTATGCGAACGCGCTGGCACCGGCGGGATACATAGGCCATTCATTGATGATCGAGGTGAACAAGCGCACGTACATGGACGAACAGTCCCTCAAGAAGAATGCGGGCTTTGATCGTCTTAAGAACGCAATTGATTCAGTCTATCGCGAACTCCTGTGGATGCGCCTGAACAAGCCGCGCAACTTCAGCTGCCCGTGGGATTATCCGGTTGATGGCACGGATATGGAACGTAGTGCCGCATGGGAGGCGATCAAGACGTCCATTGTGCAGTTCACGGCGGCACGGTATGGCGTGCTGACGCCGGAAGACCTAACCGACACAGATGAGGTTCGCGACTTAAGAAGAAAAATGGACTGTAGCTGGAGAAATCCCACATGGGTACGTTCTACGGCATGGCTTACACTCGCCAATACAATGCTGAAAACCGTTTTCGGGCGCATTGACGTGACGCTGCCCGGCGATGCATTTGTCCAGCACTACATGCACAAGTCTAAAATGCCCATGGATTGGAGAGACCGCTTCCGCGAGTTGGTGTGATTTTTAAAACGCAGAAAGGAGAATAAGTACTATGGCCATCCATGGTTCCGAGTCCTCTCATGGATGGCCTTTTTGATAAAACGTTCCAATGAACCGTCCTGTGAATGTCAAGATTTCCCAAAAACGCATTTCCCGCTTGAAAGCGGCGGGGGAATGGGGTATAATAACCTCGTCTTGCCTCTCAAAAAGTGAGGAAAAAAGATGAGCGTGATGATAGACATGCCGGCTGCAATGGTACAGCAGGCCAATGAGTATGCGGAACGGATGCTCGTTCCGTGACCTTCTTTGTCTAAGCATTGAAATGTATCTTGCGGAACAGGAGCGGAGACGCCAGGCGGATGCTGTTGCCTGGACGGAGAAATTCAATGCTCTTTTGGATCGAACCGAGAGCCGCAATGACGAGCCGTACAAATTCAATCGTGCCGATGCATACGAACCAGAGGTGGCGTTTGCATGAAATTCATCGACTCCAATGTGTTTGTGTATGCAGCGGATTCAAAGAATCCTACGAAGCGATCCATTGCCAGAAAACTGATATCGACGGCGGTCCTGTCTGGCGGATACAAAATCAATGTTCAGGTCTTGAATGAGTTTTCAAGTGTTGCGCACCGCAAGCTTGGTCTTACGGTTGATGAGATGTAAAGTCGTATCTTGAGATGTTCCGCGCCTTGCCCGTTTTGCCGATGTCCGCAGATGTGACCGAAAAGGGCCTAGACGTGATAAAACGATACGGACTTCAGTTCTATGATTCGCTACTACTTGTTTCCGCATCGGAAAACGGTTGTGATGAATTTATCTCTGAAGACCTTAACGACGGGCAGGTTTACTGTGGAATGAAGGCCGTCAATCCTTTTTAAGGTCGCGCTTGTCGCGGCCGAGGGGGAGGGCGAGCGTCCACGCGAGCCGTCCCGTGTAAATTCCTGAAATCCGCCTTGCGCCGTGGGGCGGATTTTGCTATTCTAATGGCGTTCTGCGGATAGGGCATTGAAAACCCTTTCCAAGGAACATACAGATTACCCGCGTGGTGGTCGGCGAACAACCGTAAGCCGATGCCGCGTTTGGGTCGCGTCAAGAGTAAAGCCTCGGAAACTTCACTTGTAGCGACGCATTGAGGAAGCACTGCCTTCGTGCAGTATGCCTCCTTCGATGTTTCGCTACAAGGTCCATCCGAGGCACCTACTCTCGATGCATCGAGGGAGGTGCTTAGTTTCTACCACCGCCCCGATGTCTGAAATCGGAAACAGGATGCATCGGGAAATGAGTTCGTGCCACCCGCGCTACATCCATCAATGGACCACGGGCGCGGAATGGCAGGAATGAGAATGGGTTTTTACGACCGTTACATCGAGACTGTAACGAAGAACGACAAGCGGACCCGCTTGTCGGTGGATGCCATCATGGGGCGGATGGACAAGCTGCTGAACGACCCGGATGAGGAGTGTCATGCGACGGGCCGTCTCTCCGGCCTCGTGGTGGGGCGCGTCCAGTCGGGCAAGACGCGAAACTACGTTGGGCTTGCGCTGAAGGCGGCGGATGCCGGATGGAACGTGATCATCGCGCTCACGAGCGCGATAACGGCGCTCGCCAAGCAGACCGAAGACCGCATCATGCGGGATTTCGGGGAATCCGATGTACTGCCTAATATGGCGAATCGGCTCAATTTGCGGGTCTTGGGTGGAATCCGAAACGCGGGTAGCCTGAACGCCGTTTGATCGCATTTTCAGCGGTTCGACGTGTAGACAACCCATTCACAAGCCTATTCA
>CADCOC010000123.1 GCA_902802945.1 uncultured bacterium
AATCTAAAGAAAGGAACCCCTAATGAAACTCTTTGAACTGCTGCCAAGGCCCCTCGGAAACATCTTCAGAAAATTGACTCATTTCACTTGCAATTCACGGTGTTTCACAAACTTGCCAACTTGTAAACTTGCCAACTTGTAAACTGCGGGGGAAATGCGCTTGTTGCCCAGTTTACAAGTTACCAAGTTGTCCAGTTGACAAGTTTACAAGTCATCTTGCCCCTAGCGCACCGCATCCAGCTCGATCTCGAAGAGCCATTCGTCACGGCAGACATCGCACACCGTCTCGGCGGCGAAGTCACCCGGCAACCCGCGCGCGGCAAGCCACGCCTGCCACGCCGCGCGGAACGACGGTTCCTTGAGATACACGATCGCGCGCGAAACATCCGCCCAGCCGTAGCCGCGGCTCTCAAGAATCGCGTACACGGCCTTCATCGTGCAGTCGATCTGCTTCTCGATGTCGCCCACGAACGCCACCTCGTGGCTGTTGGGCTCGATGGAGGCAGTGCCGCTCACGAAGAGCAGACGGCGATCCGGCCAGAAAATCTCCGCCGCGCGGCTGAAGCTCGAACGATACGCCATCGCCGGCGCCTGCAGGGGCGACTCAACGATCTCCGCACGCACGGACGCATCCTTCGGCTTCACCGCAATCGCGCCCGCCGTGATCGCCGCGCCATCGAGGTTCGCGCTGCCGATGCCCGTGGACGCCGGGAGGAACGTGTTGAACACGTTCCGCGATTCGAAAAACGCGGAACGCGCCGCGTTGAATTCGCCGTACCATTCGCACACGCGGTCGATGTAGAGCCACGTGCGCACCACGTGTGCGAACGTCATGCCCGCCTCGGCGAGGAGAGATTCCATTTCGGGGAAGATCGCGGCCGCCTGCGCGCCGCGCGGTGCGTTGAGGTCGGGCGGCAGAACGCCCGCGAGACAGCAATAGGTGGCAACGTCGTCTTCCCACACCGTGCCGACGCAACGGTCGGCACGGATGAGCGGCGGTTTCATCGAAACCGCCCTACCGGGTAGGGCGGTTTCGATGAAACCGCCGAGACTGAAACCACATGTTGCCATTGGCAACCCGCCCGCCTCGTTTACGAGGCGGAACGACGGCACGTCGGACCGCACGCGCGCCGACACGTCGTCGAAAGTCCCCCAAAGGAATTCGGATAGGATTTTCACGGTTGATATTTAACCAATTCGGCGTAAAAAATGTGTCACGGGGCTGTCACAGATTCGCACGAAAGAACCAACCCAGAGGTTGTCACGGCGTACCCGACGAAGTCGACCAGTCGGGCACGAGCGGCGTAACAGAGCGGCGTCCATCGGCATTGTCCTCAATCGCCCAACGATACCAGATTGGATAGCTGCTGCGCATTCCGCTGTAGTCACCCCAACCATAGTGCCATCCCATCGTAGTCGGAGTATATGGATCCACGACCTCTATGCGCGTCTGGAAGCGACGGTTCGGCATGGATGGATCGCCGAAGGAATTCGTCGTAAACACGTACTGCTGCAGCGGCCAATACGTCCTTGCCACGTCGGGTCTGTCCTGATCCTGAAGTGCGCCCGTGACGCTGAACACCACGCTCGTCCATGCCTGCTTGCCGTCGTAGTTCCTGCTGTCCTCTCCGTTGAGTCCGTTAATGCGGTCGGGCGGATACGCCTCTCCGGTGACGGTGTTCGTGATCATCATCGTGACCGACACGTAGACATTGGACTGGATCGAGCCATTCGACAGCGTCATCACATGCGATTCCACAATCGGCAGATGAGCCGACTCCGGAGCGCCCATGCTGGCCACGAACCAGATGTTGCTGCCGCCGTTAACCGGTGCCTTCTGGACGGGCGGGATGTCTAGCCAGTACATTTCCGTGAGCGAGAGCCAGGTCGGCGGAACCGTGCTCTTACAGGAAAGCGTGCGCAGCTCGGCAGAGCTCAAATCATCGGGCCCGTAATCGCCATTGCTGTAATTCTTCAGCAACCAGTCAAGCACCGCCGGCGTGTAGCGGTTTTCCGGCGTGAGGCCCCACGTCTCGGCGAGAGCCGTCTGCGGCACCGCGTCGATCACGACATCGATCCTATTGGACACCGAGTCGAGATTGAGCGTGTAGGAACCTACTTTGCCCTGCGCGTCTAGTACGCGCACGTGGTTGGTCTCACACCACGCGATCTGATACCAGTTCGTGACCAACAGCGTGATGTTCGTCGTCGTACCCACCGGCACCACGATCACGTCGCTCGGCTTAAGCTCGCGACTCCCAAGGAACTGCTTCATGTATTGCGGCTTCAGGAGATTGGAGTAGATCCACACGTTCCCTCCGTAGGGCTCCAGATAGTAGCCCGGCGGGATTTCCTGCAGCGTGTTGTCCTTCAGCTTGTTGATCTCGCCGGGCGTACACCACATGTAGTTCGTCCAGTTGCTAGGATCGGCTGCCTCGCCGTGGCTTCTCCACACGCCCAGAGACGTGTTGGCGTCCGCCAGGTCTTCGCCCGCGTAGAACCACGTACCCGGATCATCCACATCGGCAGTCAGCTTGGCGAGGAGGTTCGTGCCCACGAAGTCTTGTCCCCACACGCCAGCAAACATGTTCGTGCCCTGCATCACGATCTCGTGCTCGATGATGCCGCTGGGGCGCTTGAGCTGGATGCCATACGGGTACTCGTAACCGAAGACGCCTTTCACGAGCGTGTTGATGGTCATGGCGTCCCCGCCCTTCCAGTACCCGTCGCTCTTGCTCTTCACATCGCCCGCTGCAGTCGGCGAGCACACGCTCACGAACGTATAGAAGTTCGTGTTGTCCACGCCGTAACTGTCGCCGGTCTTCGAGGTGATGTTACGCACTCCTGCGTCAACCCCGAATGTCACGAGCGTCGCCGTATGTTTGTTGTAATCCGTGAAATCGATGTGCCAGTCTTTGAGATTCGCACCCTGCGGCACGGCGAGCTCGATGAACTGGCCGAGGCCTTTCCCGTCCATCGCGTCACAGAGATTCAGCTCGTTGATCCACGCGCGGTATGGCGAGATCGAGTCGAGGATCGTGTAGGCCGAGAACTGGTCAGGGTCTCCGGAGTCGTTGCCCGCGCCTACTCTCGAGCCGCGATACCACTTAGGCCGCTCCCAGTCTGCGGGAATGAGTTTGGCGGGGAACTCCGTCTTGCTGCCGGACTTGTCTTTGTACGTGGCGCGCACGATATACTGGTACACCATGTTCGGCGTGTCTTCGGGCGCCATGATCGACTCCGGAATCGTAAAGTAGCTGCGGAACACGAGACTGGACCTCGATACGCACACGAGCTCGCTCGAGAAGCGCTTCACGCTGTCCACCGGAATGTCCTTCCACTGTTCATACCCCCATGGATATTCGCCCCGGTAGACCTCCATCCACACGCGGATCGAGTCCCTGTCCAGCTGGTCCGCCATCTGCTGCGGCTCCACACGACACTGGATGCCCCAAGACTCATTGATGAGCGGCTGCTGTTTCTCGGTCATGATGTCCGAGATGGCGCGGATCTCCTCCGAGCCGAGATGCTCGCGGAACGGACGCACGTCGAGGAACTTCAGACGCGGCACGACCAGCTCGCTCACGCTCATCTCGTCGATGAACACGCGGTTGATCGGTTTCGTCACGGGCGGACCGTAGCCGTCCAGGAGATTGCCCCACTCCCAAGGCTCCGCATACGAGGGATTCCGCCCGTGGCGCGCGCCCGCCGCCTCGAGGCGGACGGCCTTGTACTTGCTTTCGCTGCCTTCGTATTTCCACTCGAAAGCCTGGTACGTGGGCGTGTTGACAACGAAGTTCGTGATGGGCTCCCAAATATTGGATCCGGTCGTCGTCTGGTCTGCCGAGGGATCGTCGCTGCCGTAAAGCGTCACCACTGCCGAGGTCTTGCGCGTGTCGAACAGGCGCGCGCGGAAACTCACCGTGCCAATGCCGTTCGTGATCGCGGCGCACTGGATGAACGGGTTCTGCTGGGTGTATTTCTGGACCTCCGACTCGGCGGACTCGGCAAGGCCGATGCCCAGCGTGTCGTCGTTCGTGACCTTGTTTTCTTCTGGCAGCGCCGAGAAGTTGAGCGCGATCGACAACCCCGCCGGCCAGTCCGTGAGATACGCGAACCGGCCCGCGACGTTGTCGTCCCAGCCCTCGGTGTGGACATTGAACCCGAACCAGGACTTCAGGTTGAGTATCGGTTCGTTGTAGCAGTACGCCTTCGTGATCGTGATCTTGCCGTAGTTCAGCAAGTCGTCGCGCGCCTTCGTGTCGCTGACCATTGGATCGTATCTTGAAGATGGCGTCTTTTCAATGGTGTCCACCAGCTTCTTAACGACATTCGGGTCAACGATCACGCGGACCACGCCGCATACGTTCGTGTAGACGTCCTTCCGAACGTTGTTGTCGTATATCCAGTGCTGGCGGAGGCTGATGAACGCGGTACGCGTGCCGCTTGCAAGCTCGTTCTGGTTGGTGAAGGTGTGACGCGCAATCGTTGTCCACACCTGGTCGTTACCGCTCGTCTCGGTGCTTTCGGTGAGGGTTAAGACGTTGCCCACGTCCCCCGGCGCCATGTTCGTGGCAATCTGCACAAGCATCACGCAGTTCGAGTCCACGTTCTGGTATGAGTAAGAGAAGAGCGACATGCCCTGGTCGATGTACGGCGAACGGAGGCCCATGGGTTTGCTGTAATCACTGTTGCGCGCCGGCTGGAGAGTGCAGATGCGCGACTTCGTGCGCACGCGCAGGATCACGGTGCCGCAGCCGCCCCGCGCGCCCTGTCCTTGCTTGTTGCCAGTTTCGTTGTTGTTGTCGCCCATGTACGTGCCACCACCTCCGCCGCCGCCGAGACCGTCCACGCCAGGCCCTGCGCCGTAGGCCACTCGATATCTCGCACCGTCTCCTCCGCCGCCGCTGCCACCGCCTCCAGGCGTCTGCGTAGGCTGCCAGCCCGCGCCGCCACCGCCGCCGCCGCCGTAGTACACGGTCTTCCCCGTGATGTCGCTCGCTTTGCCGGCGCCGCCGGCGCCGCCCCTGCCTGTGTTGCCGGTCGTGTTCGGAGCGGACGTGGCATCGGTGCCGACTTCGCCCGCGCCGCCGCCGCCGCCGCCCGTGCCGTCGCCCGACTTGCCGCCGCCGAAGCCCTGCCCAGAAGTTCCCGTTCCGCCGTTCTTCGAATGCGATCCTCCGCCACCGGTACCGCGCGATCTTCCAGTCCCTCCATCCTGGCCCCAGCCGCCGCCGCCGCCGCCGCCCTTCGCCGTCGTAACGCTCTTCCCCGTGATGCCGCTCACAGACGAATCGCCACCGTTATTGCCGGCCGGCTGAGAGGTGGCAGTCGATCCCTTGCCAGACGGAACCGGCGCCGTGCCGCCCGCACCAACCGTGATCGTAATCGACTTGCCCCCCTCGACCACCGCAGGGGCATTAACCCAATTATACTCCAGCACGCCGCCGCCGCCACCGCCGCCGCCCATGGCCGCACCGCCCGCGCCGCCGCCGCCCACAAGGAGGAGGCGCTCGATCTCCATATCGGACCGGGGCTTGATCGTGTAGGTGCCAGGCTTGTCGAACACGTACGCATAGCCGTCTGAATCCATCGTCTCTACTGAGATTATGTTCCTGGCCGGCAATTCGTAGGCTTGGCCGTTGCGCGTGATTTCCGCCGCGTCGGTGATCCAGCCCTTCGTGTACACCCATTCAAAAGTGGAGTCGCTTTTTTTGTTTCCAAGGTCATAGGCATCTCTGCCGCTTCCGTTGCCGAGCCATGTCTCCACGCCCTCCCACGGAGTTACCTCTATGTCGTCAATCACCACGCCGGACGGATCCTCGGCGCCCGTCTGCAACTTCACCTTCCACAAACCCGGCATGCGCGGCGAAATCTCGAACTTGTTGGTGGTAAAAGAATCCACAACCTTCTCGTAGCCCGACCAGAACCAATCCGCCTTGTCGTTCTCACCGTCCTGAAGCCACACCTGGATCACCTGGTTGGACGGAATGAGGGCCGAAAGGCCACCGTTGATGTCATCGACGGCCGAATCGACTTCCCAGCGGGTATCGTCGAACTCCCATTCCGTCAGCAGGCTGTCGCGCCCCACCGCCGCGCCAGTGGTGTCAATCCTGGCATCGCCCGCAGTCGTCACGTCCGCCGTAGGCGGATCAATGATAGAATGGGTCTTGATTCTGCCGAAGCCTGCACGGCAGTCAGTGGAGCCCACGCCGTACGAGCCTCCCAATGCAAGTTCGCCCGGATTCTCGTCGACAAACGCAATCGCCGATGCAGAAAGCCCCTGCTGCGACTCGGCGCCGTTGACCAGCGGAGTACGCTCGGATGAGAGATGCCCTTCCAGCTTAACCTTGTTGCCGTCGAGCGAATAGAGGAGAAAGTAGGCTGCGGTGCGCCGAATGTACCTGACATCTTCATCGCTCCCAGGCACGAGCAGGTTGGACTCGTAGACTCTCGACGTCAGCAACGTGGGCTTGGAGTTTTTCCACTTGTAGAGCTCGAGCGTCAGCGCGGAGTCCGTGGTGCGCGTCATGCGGAACTCGTAGCAACCGGCTCGCCTGGCGCGACGATAGCCCACGAGCGAGACGGAAGGGTTGACGGGCGACATGTCGGACGGTTTGACGGTCTCCGTTTCCTTCATGCGGCTCATCGTGACCATTGCGCTGATGGCGTAGTCCTTGCAGCTAAGGCCATCCATATACCAGGCGAAATCTTCGTACTTGATCGGCTGCGCGATGCGCGCGGTGAATGAGACGGTATCAACGCCGAGCGGCAGTTTCAAGCCAGTGAAATCCATGCCCATGGACCCCTCGCCATCGCCCTCAAGCGCCAACGCAAGGTCTAGGTTGATGGTGCTGTAGACGTACTCGCGAGTGCCCCGCACAAGGGTGGCGTTAGCCGCCTCCCAGCCGTTGATTTTCTTGGTGGCAAACTGCCGGCCGATGTCGCTTGGGTCGTCCCACAGGAATTTTTCCGTCCAGTAGTCGTCCTTGTCTTCGGGACATAGCTGCCAACCGCTGTCGAACGGCGCGTCGTAGCGGCGCTTGTCACCAGAGACGCCGCTGTTTGAAACAACGGCCTCCCCGTTCGTCTCTATCGAGTTGCCGCGGAAGCCCACCCGCGCGTCAGTCCAGAGGTTGAACGCCTGGTACGAGGCGCGGGCGAGCGAGAACGCGCGCTGCTCGTCGTTGTACTCAATCTTCAGGTGCGTGGACGAGTCGTCAAGTATCACCGCGATTTCGTTCGGGTTGCCCGGGTCGAGCGTGGCCGTGTAGGGAAGCGTGGTGACAGTCTCCTCGACGGTTAACAGTTCATTCGTGCGGATGAGCCACGTCGTTGCGTCCGTCTCGTTCGTGTAGTGTTCCTTCGCCACGATCTTGAACGAAAGCCTTCCGCCAATGGCGTTCGTCGGTATCTCGTAGTGGTAGCGCCACGAATGGTCGCCCATAAGCGTCATGCGCTCCTCGACCTTGTTTGTCACCACCGCGACCGTCCGGTCTGCCCGGTTCGTCGTATAGACCAGCAAGCCATTGAGCTTCACCCACTCCATGTTGCTCTCGCCCTCGCGTATGCGAGTGAAATAGTCGGTACCCATCGACGGCACTGTCCGCTCGGCCGTGTTGTACACAACGCGGTTGGTAACGGCTTTGATTTGCTCGGTCCAGCCAAGACCGTACCCAACTTTCGAATTATTGTCAAACGCATAATCTCTATCCGAATAGTAGGGCGCATCTATTTCTGCCGTAAAAAAATACTCGACATCGCCTACACCATCAGACAATGGGATTTCAGCTGTTGTTACTAAATTTGATGTCGTATAAGAAATTGAATCAACGCTTACCTGATCAAATTGAAGCGCATCCCAATCCTTCACTATTTGATTCAGATATCGCCATCGGTACAGCATCCGTGGATTATTCATCTTAACCGCCGTAGTCGAAGCCGAATTAGTATAAAACGACACAAAGGCGTGGCCCAAAATCCCAGATCCCTTAAACGACAAGAACGGAGCTGTAAAATCTCCAATGCAACCCAAAACCTCAGCACCAACCAAACTATCATCATAATGCCCACCATATCGGCAGAGTTCTGCCGTCATCGGTGGATACGATGCTATGATATTATCTACCAGTACAAGTCCCGCAGTATCAATAGCACCAGCGTCTTTCTCCACTCGTCGAATACGAAAACGAATAGGGTTGTGATAATTCAGATGCGCTCTCATCCTATAAAAAAGCCCTGCCCCCCCAGCTGAAGATGCCAGCAACACATTTGTTGCCGCTGAATCAATCTCTGTTAATGTACCACTAGCAACTGTGAATAGCGTAAAAGGACACACTTGCCAATCCATCTGCTCATAATCGCCTAACGCTGCATCAAATTTAATCCCCGCCTCAGATGCAAACACAGTCACATTTGTCGCAATCTCTAACACAAGATGCGTATTAACGGCTGCCTTAAACGCATTCACCGCATCAAAATAAATAGTTCCGATTCCTTCTTCGTAATACGGTGAATAAATACATGCACCCGCAACATTTCGCATGATCACGCTACCTACGCCACGAACTCCTATCTCACTCACAGGGATACCTGTTGACGAATCTAGAATTGATTGGGCCGTGCTAGACCATGGAATGTAATTTCGACTAGAACCATCTACAACAGTTCCGCTCCCTGCACGACAATTACTTAATTCCCAGTACTTCGTCCCGTCCTTGGCATACATTATGTGATTTGTTCCAGCTAACATATATCTTGCCGGAGCAGACCCAACCGTTGTACCAACATGAACCCAGTAAGTACTTGCACTTGTATTAGTGTCATAGTAACCTTGAAAATTGACGTTCGCAGCAGACTTGTTATCATTGTTCATTAGAAGAATACGATCATTCCCCATCTTGGCATAACCCCACGCACACTCCCCAGAGAGCAACCCGACGGTAAACAGGAGAAGTGCGGAGGGTACACTGCGCTTAGAGAGGGAGCAAAGCCGCCCGAAGAGCGGTCGTCCGATGCTTGACCTCTCTCCAAACAAGCCTTTTGTGCCCCGTTTATTCATGGTGCACCTCGCTTTCTTTCTCTTTGACTTTCATTTAAAGTTACTTACATACCGCAGCGGTGCGCCCGGAAGAGGGCACACTACGCCTAGGATGGGCGCAAGTGTAGCATAATCCGTTGAACCGCGCAAGGGGGCTAAAGATGTTTTGTTGTTTTTTCTCACTGGCATGTTACTGGGGAAGCCGAGGTGGGGTGGCGGGCCTCCCGCCAACGAGCTCTGGCAATCCTTGGATCTTCCGGATCTTCCGGATTCTCCGGATTTTCCGGATCTTCCGGATCTTCCGGATTTTCCGGAATTTCCGGATTTTCCGGCTCGCCCCACCTGGGCCGCGATGTCGCAGCGAATCACCTCCGCCTTATCCATTCGGCGAAAAACGGATTGTCAACCTTATACTCGCCATCGGCGAAATATACCAACCCTTCGTCTATCAGCCGCGTAACGGCCCGTTTGACCGAGGCAACGCTTTTCACATTGGCAGCGGACAAAAAATCCCCGGAAAAGACTTCCCTACCACCCCGCACGGAAATCGTCGTCAGCACCTGCACCTGAAGCGCAGTCAACTGCTTTACGGCAAATGAAAAGTGCTCTCCCTCGCGGGCGAATATAACTGCCAACGCCCTTTCGATGTCGCCCGGCGAAAGCACATCCCCTTCCGTACTCGCCTGCCAAAGCGCGTCGCATACCTCTTGGATATAACCAGGGGTGTTTCGCACAGCTGCGGCAATGGCGTCAAACGACTCCCTGGGAAAGATGCGCCTGCCGGTGGTAAAACGCCCGCACAGGAACTTATAGAAATCATCAGCCGCAATATCTCCCACGTCAAACAGCGACGCCCCATGGTAGAAAGGGCTGCGGGAGTTCAGGAAAATATCAAGCATCCGGTGGCGTACGCTGCCAAGGAAGATGTACGGCGTGTTCGTATCCAGCTGGATGCGTGAACGCAGAACCGCCAAGGCGTTTTCTCCGTCGTCTATATCCATCACGTCCTGAAACTCGTCGAAAACCACGCATATTCTGCGCCTTGCCGTCTGCGCCACAAGCGCATCGAGAACGCTGTCGAGCGAACCGAGCTCCGCTGCCTCCCGCGCATCTATACTGACCGTAGGAGATCCATCCTGCGGATCAATGGAAAGTGTCGGACGAAGGCGTACGAGGGTTTTCATCATCTTTGAAAGCCATGAATCCGAGGATTCAAGCCGGGAAAGCGACGTCACCATGCGTTTGCACATCTCGGCGCGGCTTCTCACATCGAGAAAATCAACGTGAAAGAGAGCAACTCCCTTCGCTTTGCGCACGGTTTCCAACACCAGCGAACTCTTTCCGGTTCTGCGGGGTCCAACCACTGCCACATGTTGACCAGACTTGATGTGTTCCGCGAGGCGGCGCTCAAGTTCTGGGCGCGGACAGAAGAATTCGTCGCTGACGGTACAGCCGTATTTGAAAGGGCTCATCTTTTAGCACTCCTCTTGGCTTTCGTTGTGCAGTTCTGCGTTGTGCTGTTTTGCGTTGTGCTGTTTTGCGTTGTGCTGTTCTGCACAACGCGGATTAGTTTATCACGCAATGACTGTGCTAGTCAAGGGCTAAATTAATGTTTTTAGCGGGCAGGGTGGGGCGAGCCCTCCGGGCGAGCCGCATTCGGGGTGGCGGGCCTCAGGGCCCGCAAATCCCAGCGGGACTCCGCGCCCGCAGATGCGTGGCGGCACCCCTACTGCAACCCCAACAATGGCAGATAATCACGTTTCTTGTAGAGGATGCGATCCACAAACACGCCCTCGGACGTCACACGGTAAAATACGAGGTAGTTGCGAACAGGCAGGAAACGGTACTCGTCCGCCCGACTCGGCAACCCATTGACTATGCGACCGATGAGTGGAAAATCCTCAAGAGTCTCAGCTTCATCAAGGATAGCATTGATAATCTCTGCAGCAGAAGAAGGATTGCACAAGTCTCCCGAAATATAGGACCTGATCTCGTCTAGATCCAGACGTGCAAGTGGTGAATAGAAAAGCGCCATTTCGCTCACCTCCACCCCTGTCACTTGGCACTGGCGAAATGCTGGCGCATGGCATCCTTCGTGATCCATCCTTGCGTCTCACCGGCGAGGCGCCCGCGCATCAGTTCATGGTTGAGCCGTTCGGCTGCTTCCATATTTGCGTAGTCGGCAATGTCAATCAACACGTATCGCCCCGTGCCATTCTTCGTAAGATAGACTGGAACACCCGCTTTGACATCTTTAAGGATATCCGGGTAGTTGCGTAATTCTGAGACAGGCTTTATTATGGGCATAGTTTTTCTCCAAAAAGTTCGACAAGATTATACCATAATTCTGAGCGGGCATGAAGGACAAAAGACAGAAGACAGAAGACAAAGGTTGGGCGAGCCTCATTCGGGGTGGCGGGCCTCTGGGCCCGCAGATTGGTGGCGGCA
>CADCOC010000124.1 GCA_902802945.1 uncultured bacterium
CAGGGCCGAGACGATCGAGCTGATGCCAATCGCCCTCACGCAACTGCGCATCACGCTCTTCCCGTGGACGAAATGAAACGGTAGTGCGGCTCTCGTTTCGCTACTTCGTGATATTATGGTGTACCATGTCGTCCGTCGGAAGCGCCGCTGAGGAAAGCAATCGGCAACGGGCAAGATGCCCGGGGCGGCTCGCCGAGGACGGCTCGCCCCACCGTTCCGCCGCCAAGATGGTGGCGTTCCCAGTGCGGGCCGCCCGGTGGTCGGCCCCTACCGCCGCCACGTTTTTATGCACCATACATCATGCTTTAGCTTTGCGGTTTGTGTATAAACCTGCTTGCGGCGGAGGTCTTGTTTTTTGTATAATACACATCGCACACCGAAGGACTGCCATGAGGCACCAAGTTGGCTGCGCGGAGGGTGACCGACGCGCAGAAAACATAGAGTCTGCCAAGGGCGTACCAGAGCATAACAGGCGAAAGGCTAATGACCATGAAACAGAAAGTCATGCAGGGAACCGATCTACTCTACAAAAGAGAGAGGGCGCTCATTTTCATTACTGCGCTCTCCTTTGTGGCGTTTCCGCTCTGTGCGGGCGAAATCAGATGGACAGGGGGTGGCACGGTGACTTTCAAGGCAGATACGTCAGTGAATCTCACCGAGAAACCTGCATCTGCATTTACCTTCGTCGAGACGGACGGCGTGTTTTCTGGAATGCCTGTTGCCGCTAATACGAGAAGATGGAAGATGGTGATGTCGCAAGACAGAAAGTCCATTCGCATTGTCCCGCCAGGCTTGATGGTCATAGTAAAGTGACATTCCTTTTTTTGAGAGGAGGGTAGGAACTGTGAAAAATGATTCATTAATGCTTCCGTTGCTTTTTACGGCAATGATTGCGGTTGCGGTTGTGCAGGGCGCGGAGAAAGCGACGGTGCCGCAGCAGACGGGGAAGAACTGGACGCAGATGTCGCCGTACGCCCTCGTTGATTCGCTCTATTGTCCCGGTCAGAAAAAGAACAGGCGGAAGGCTCTGCCGCCGGATGGCAGCCAGCCGTGGATGAAAATGGCAACGAAGGATTTCCTGCCGTTCATCGATAAGTACGGACAGTTCCGCTGGCGCGACTGGCCCGGTAAGACGAAGTGCGACGAAGACCTGAAGCGCGCCGCCGAGGAGGAAGCAAAGGACCTCGCTGCAAATCCCGGCCCGACAGACTGGAACAAGTACGGCGGCTGGACGAAGGGACCGCAGCTGAAGGCCACGGGGCGCTTCCGTACGGAGAAGATCGACGGCAAGTGGTGGCTCGTCGATCCCGAGGGGCGTCTCTTCTGGTCGTTCGGCGTGATGCGCGTTTCGGCGTCCTGCGCCATGACGCCACTAAACGGCGATATCGGGGCGACGCGTACGGGTCGTGTGATTCCCGACCGCGACTGCTTTTTCGAGTGGCTGCCGCCGGAACCCGGTAGGGCGGTCAGCCCCCTGACCGCCGTCTCCGATCCGTTTACGAAGTTCTGGACGACGCGTGACGAGTTGCTGTGGCCGTTTTACGAGGCGCGTGGCGAGACGCGCGTGTTCGACTTCTCGTCCGCCAACCTCTACCGCAAGTACGGCGAGGACTACTATGCGAAGTTCGTGGATTTGTCGCACCGTCGCCTGAGGAGCTGGTGCGTGAACACGATATCCTCCTCTTCGGACAAGAGAATCTGCTCCGCGCGCCGGACGCCGTACTGCGACCGTGTGGAGCGCCTGTCGCGATTCATTGAAGGGAGTCGCGGCCACTGGTGGAAATTCCGCGACCCGTGGGACCCGTCTTTCAGGACGAGCGTGCTTGAAGCGCTCGCCAAGCGTGACGGTCAGGGACATGATCCGATGTGCCTCGGCTTCAGCATCGACAACGAGGTCAACTGGGGCAACTCCCCCTCGCAGCTTGCGGAGTGGACTCTGCGCTCGCCCGCCGACCAGCCTGCAAAGGCTGCGCTCGTTGATTTTATGAAAAAGCGGTACGGCGAGATCGCGAAACTCAACACGGCGTGGAAGACATCTTACGCCGATTGGGATGACCTTCTCCGCACGGTAAAACTTCCGGGAGGTGCCGCGAAGAAGGACCTTGTTGCGTTCACGGCGGTGATCGTCGAGGAGTATTTCAAGCGCACGCGGGCCGCCGTCAAGGAGTATGACCCTCAGCTTTTGTACCTCGGCTGCAGGTTCTGCACAACTGCGCCTTCGTGGGTGATTGGCCCGTGCGCGAAGTACAGCGACGTGGTCACGTACAACATCTACAGTCCGGGTGTGAAGAACTTGAGACTGCCCGAAGGGGTGGCGGACAAGCCCATTCTCATCACGGAGTTCCATTTCGGTGCACCGGACCGCGGTCCCTTCGGCGCGTCGAACTGGCCGACCGCCAGCCAGAAGGAACGAGCCGAGAGTCTTCAGGCGTATGTGCGTTCCGCACTTGCGAACCCGCAGATCGTGGGCGCCCACTGGCATCAGTTCAGTGACGAGGCGACGACTGGCCGCTTCGATGGCGAATACTTTCAGGTAGGTTGGACGGACATCTGCGACAGGCCGTATCCCGAGACGATCAAGGCGGTGCGTGAGTCGGGCGCCCGCATGTATGAAACACGCTTCAGCGCGGCGGCGGTTGCCGTGGTTACGCAAGGCGCGGAGAAGTGGCCGGAGACTCCGCCGCCCACGGGTAAGAGCGTGACGTGGGAGCGGCTGAACAAGCTTGATCCCGGACTGAAGCAGATCGGACGCCTCGCCGTGTGCGAGGCGAAGGACCTGAAGTCGTCCGCATGGTCCATCGGCTGCGAGACGCTCGACCGCGATTACGCGGACTGGGACGCGATGAAGCAGCACATCGGTCCGCTCGGCGCGAAGCACGGACGCCTCTTCTCCGGCTGGGCGAAGACGGAGAAGAAGAAGGGCGTTTACGACTTCGCATGGCTCGACAGGCCCGTGCGCGAAATGGCGGCGATGGGCGTGAAGCCGTGGATCTGCCTTTCGTACGGCAACCCCATCTACGGCAGCGACTTCCGTCTGAACATGAAGGTGCGCGAGGTGACGGGCAACCCCGAGGCGTTCGCGGCGTGGCTCTGGTACTGCACGGCGTGCGTGGAGCGCTACAAGGACGTCGTCGATGAATGGGAGGTGTGGAACGAGCCGTTCGGACAGGGACCTGACTATGCGGAGATGTTCTACCGCACCGCGCGGGCAATCCGCGCCGTCCAGCCGAACGCGAAGATCTACTGCACGGCGGTCAGCCTTCCCAACGACTACAAGTGTGTCCTCGAACGGCTCAAGAAGGAGAACGCGCTCGACCTCGCCTCGTATTTCATCTACCATCCATACGATCCCAACCCGGACATCACACACGCAAAGTACGTGCAGCCCCTGCGCAAGCTCGTGAAGAGCTACAGCGGCGCGTTCGACATCATGCAGGGTGAATCGGGATGCCCGTCCCAGCTTGAATACGCGCACGCGATGCCGGACATCGAATGGACGGAATACTCGCAGGCGAAGTGGGCTGTGCGCCGCGCCGTGGGCGACGCGGCGCGGGCGATTCCGTCCGGGTACTTTTCGCTCGTGGACAACAACTACGGCACGATGCTCCAGAGCTTCGGGCTCGTGCGGTGCAACGGACAGAAGAAGACCGTGTACAGGCGTCCGTCCTACTACGCGCTCCGCAACGTGTTCTGCTTCCTTACGAGCGAGGCGCATCCCGTATCGGTCGCGGACCGCGACGTCTGGTTCGAGATGGTGCAGCGCTTCGATCCGCGCGACACGTCCACGCGCAAGATGTCGGCGGCGCGTTTCACCCGCTACGGCAGCACCATCCGTTTCGTCTGGTTCTCGGACAGCCGTCCGTCGGACACGCTCGGCTTCGACAGGGTGACGGTCTGGATGCGTCCGGAGGGCCTTTCGCATCCGGTATGGGTCGAGATGATCACGGGCCGCGTGTTCGAGATTCCGGAGAAGGACATCCACCGCGAGAAGGACCGTCTCCTGATTACGGTCCCGATGTGGGACTCGCCGGTCATGATCGCGCCGCGCGGCGCCGTGCCGCTGCACTATGACTGGAAGAAGGCTTCGCCGTACACGATCATCGACTCGATCTACCGTCCCGGCCAGCCCGGCAACTGGATGAAGGCGCTCCCGCCCGACGGCACGGTGCCGTGGATGAAGATGAAGACCGAGGATTTTCTTCCCTGCTTCGACAAGTACGGGCAGTTCCGCTGGCGCGACTGGCCGGGCAAGACGAAGAGCGACGCCGACCTCGCGCGCGCCGCCGAGGAAGAGGCGAAGGACCTCGCCGCAAACCCGGGGCCGAAGACGTGGGACAAGTACGGCGGCTGGGCGGCGGGTCCGCAACTCGAGGCGACGGGGCGCTTCCGCACGGAGAAGGTGAACGGCAAGTGGTGGTTCGTCGATCCCGAGGGACACCTCTTCTGGTCGTTCGGCGTGATGCGCGCGTCGGCCTCGTGCGGGATGACGCCCATGAACGGCGACACGGGCAAGCCGCACCGCGGCATCCCGATCGCCGACCGCGACTGCCTCTTCACGGACCTCCCGCCGCCGCCGGGCGCGCGCCACGCCACGCCGTTCTCGAAGTTCTGGACCACGCACGACGAGCTTCTGATGCCGTACTACGAGGCGCGGAACGAGACGCGCATCTACGACCTCTCGTCCGCCAACCTCTACCGCAAGTACGGCGGCGCGGACTATTACGAGAAGTTCGCGGACATCGTCCACCGCCGCATGAGAAGCTGGTGCATGAACACGCTCTCGTCGTCGAGCGACATCCCCATCTGCCTCATGGACCGCACGCCGTACGTCGAGCGCATCGAGCGCAAGTCGCGTCCGATCGAGGGCAGCTACGGCGAATGGTTCAAGTTCCCCGACCCGTGGGATCCCACGTTCAGGACCGGCATCCACAAGGAACTTGACAAGCGCAAGGCGCAGGCGAAGGATCCCTGGTGCATCGGGTTCTTTGTCGATAACGAGATCAACTGGGGTGGCTCGCCCCAGCAGCTCGCGGAATGGACGCTTCTGTCGCCGGCGGACCAGCCCGCGAAGAAGGCGCTTGTGGCATTCATGCGCAAGAAGTACGGCGACATCGCGAAGCTGAATGCGGCTTGGGGTGCGCGGTATGTGGACTGGGACGACCTTCTCCATTCGACTTTCCTCCCCGGTCAAAAGGCGGCCGGCGATCTTGCGGCGTTTACGTGCGAGATTGAGGAAAGCTACTTCCGCGGCGTACGCGCCGCACTGAAGGAGTACGACCCGAAAATCCTCTACCTTGGCTGCAGGTTCGGCGGTTTTGGGGGGTCCCGGCGCGAAAGCGTACGGGCGGCCTGCGCGCACCACAGCGACGTGGTCAGCTACAACATCTACAATGAAAGCCCCAAGTTGCTGGAGAAGTCCGCAGCCAAGTATGACAGGCCTGTGCTGATCCCCGAGTTCCATTTCGGCGCGAACGACAGAGGACCCTTCGGCACGGGCGTGTGCGTCGCGAAGAACACGGCGGAGAAGGCCGAGAAGGCCAAGCGCTACGTGCGCGACGCGCTTTCCATACCGCAGGTCGTCGGCTGCCACTGGCACCAGTTCTCCGACGAGGCGACGTCGGGCCGCTTCGACGGCGAGTACATCTCCGTGGGGCTCACCGACATCTGCGACAGGCCGTATCCCGAGATGGTGAAGGCGCTCCGCGAGGTTGGCGGCAACCTCTACGAAACGCGGTACGGAATGACGACTTCAATCCCCTAATAGCCCCGTATTTTACTGAAAGAAAGGATGGCTCGGAATGAATGTCGCCAAGTCTGCGCGGATGCGCCTGTGGGAGGCGGGAACACGGATTATGTGCCTTCTCGCTGTGATGATGCCTTTTGCTGCATTTGCCCGCACGATTGTCGTGCCGGCGCAGCCGGTGTCGCCGTATGCGGACACGGAGGCCTCTTGAGTGTAAAGTGTAAAATGTAAAGTGTAAAATGGAGGTGGCGACATGATGACACGAAAAGACAATGCCATTGCCGAAAAGAGCATGGCGTTCGCGGTGCGGATCGTGGGGCTGTTTCGGCACTTGACGGAAAAGAAGCGCGAATGTGTCATGTCCAAGCAGGTCTTAAGATCCGGCACCTCTATCGGGGCTAATGTGAGAGAGGCTAATTCGGCCCAGAGCAAGGCTGACTTCATATCGAAAATGTCCATTGCCTTGAAGGAATGCGATGAGACTGGCTATTGGCTGGAACTCCTCATGCGAACAAAGTTTCTGTCGCAAGACGAATATCTGTCGATAGATTCCGACTGTCGTGAATTATTCGCCGTACTTACCGCAATCCTCAAGTCGGCACGGAGGGTGTCTATGTAATGCTTACAGCCATTTTACATTTTACACCTTACACTTTACACTCGCTTTCTGGACTTTGGATAGCGTTTCTCATTTCACTTTCGGGCATATTGACCATCGCGTGGCTTGTCGCGCTGATGCACGAGAAGGACATCCGCCCCGTGCGGGATATGGTGGGGTTCTTCAAGAAACAGTCGAAGGCCGGGCGCGTCGTGTTCGGGATCATGTTCCTTGCATTCTGGCTCGTTGCCAGCATCAAGCCAGACGGCGGAGGCAACGGCGGAGATCCTGGCGGCGGGGACGGCGGCGGCACGAACAACGTGCAGATGGTGGTCGGGCAAGTGGAAAGTGTAAAGTGTAAAATGGAAAATGAAGTGGGGGCGCTCACAGGCGCTGACTCAACTTTACACTTTACACTTTACACTTTACACTCTTCCACGAACACCACGCGCACGATCACGGGCGACGACTTCCGGCGCGGCTTCTTGATGTCGCGCGTTGGTACGGGCGAGGCGTTTGACTTTGCTGCGCCGTCAAACGCCGTTGTCTGCGCCGACTGGCGTGCGTTCGGCGCGGCGACGGACTGGATTTATGAGAGTGTAAAGTGGAAAGTGGAAAGTGTAAAATGGAGGATGGGGAACGGAGATACGGGAAACGGTAACGAGACACAATTGCGTATCCATTCCGACGGCTGGGCTGAGGTCAAGGGCGGCCCGGTGTTCTATCCGCTCAAGGCCGTCCTTGGAATAGTCCCCGAGGCGAACTGGCCCCAGATTTTACACTTTACACTTTACACTTTACACTCTCAATTCTGGCACTACGTCACGCCGTCGAACACGCTGCAAATCACGTGGCAGCTTGCTCGACCGCGACACCGACACGCCGCTTTCCTTTCAGATCGAGTTCAGGGCAGATGGGCAGTTCACCTACCGCTACGATCTCTCGCGCCTGAATGTGGATGCTGTCACGAACGTCCTTGCCGGCGCGTCGTTCGCGGGCAACGACTGGACGACGAACGCCATCCCCACCAACGTCACCTCGATGACGTTCTACCCGCTCTCCGCCGAGGACGCATACGATCCAGACCCCGACAGCGACGGCCTCGCCACCATCGACGAGCTGTTTGTGTACCACACCGATCCCCGCCACCCCGATTCCGACTACGACGGCCTCACGGACTACGAGGAGCTGTTCGTTTACCACACCGACCCACTCGATCCGTACTCCGCCGGTGGTCCGCACTGCGACGGCGTTACGGTGAGGCTCGGCGGCCTTGATCCGTTCGCCTATCCCGAAGGCTCGACGAACACCGTCCTTGAACACATCTTCTACTCCGGCACCACGAACGGTGCGTTCGCCTATCCGCAGTCTGACAACGACACGGCAATACTTAAGGTCATGGTGTCCGGCACCGGCACGGGACGTCTCATCGTCGGCGATTCCGTCGTGCCGCTCATCGCCCCGCCCCAGATGCGGAGCGGCGCGGCCACAAACATTCTGCTGCTCGCCGTCGGGAGGGGCGTACGTAAGGAGGTGTGGTTCGACAAGCCCGAAGGACTCGACGTGGCCAAGGAGTCGAGCGACTTTTTCATCGGCGAAATGCCGTCACCCCTCTGGCCTCACGGCTGGCTTGCGTTCCCGCACACGGAGGCGACGCCGCCCTGCATCCACGACTTCAACACGCGGACGAAGTTCGTCACGCTCGTCCATGGCGTGGAGTTTCCCGGCATGACGGCGACGTGGAATAACGGCGGCAACGAGGACGTCGTCATATCGAACGCGCCTCCGGCCTCCGCCGGCATCGGCGGAAGCTTTCCGAAGGACGCGGCACGCACGATCTCGTACACGCTCGACCATCCGAACCGTCTCAATGACCATCAGATAACAATTGAGCAGAAACTACGCTTCTGTCCCGCGTTCACGCCGGAATACGAGACGAACACCGTCGGCGTGGCGGCTCTCGACGTTACCGACGGCCCGAACGTATGGTACGACGATGATTACCCGCCACAGCCCCTCGCTGAAGACGACACGGAGGAGGAAGAGGCGTTCACGAACATCGTGAGCGGCGCTCTTAACCCTCTTTACGACGTGCTGCATCTTTACAGGGACAACACGCGGACGGAATATCTTGAAGTTCCGAACAGCCCGGCGCGCGAGTGCTGCCCGTGCCCCGAGCATAAGGACACAAACTACATCGCCAAGGTGTCTTACACCGGCAATGTTGACGTCAGGGACGCCGCCGGAAACATCTTCGAGACTGCCTACAGCACTTGCGCCGTCACACTCTCCGGTACCTACCCAAGCCGCGAATTCTTCGACTCAGCCGTGCATTTCGTCACCAACGGCGCACCGTACAAGACAAACAACTATACCGTCCTCGGCGTGGGGTTCGAGTCGGGTGATGATCGACCGGCGATTTCAAACTACAACCACCGTTCGTCGTCCTTCGGCTATCCAGTTACCGTCTGCACGAATCTCGAATATGCCAATTCAATCATCCTCAAAACGGACGTGCTTCTTTTCGACGGCGTGGTACGGGTATCGCTCGAAGACACAAGCGGCGACGTCGCGCTCTGGCTACCTGAATGGTGGGATTGGTACTACTACACATGGCGTCCAGCCGAACCACTGCTTCAAGCGAATAGTCGCACCGTGCGCCACTTTACCATCCAGCAGTGGCGGAGCATCATGCGCCGGTACGGCCAAACAAGGCAACTTGAACTAAGGGTAGTTTCCTCTCGCCCGAGCCGCTGCAAGGTCAAGTTCGAGTTCGCCGCATCGGATGGCGAGTACTACGTCCACGACTACGCTGCGCAGTGGATCACAACCGTGAACCCGCTTCTCCTTGTGGACTACAACAGGGACGGCACAGTAAACGATACGGACGTTGCGTGGTATCTTGCAAGACGCATCGTCTATTTCTGGCGGAACGACGACAAGTGGAAAGACGATGATGCCTTTGATCTCCCAGTATTCAACGACGTCAACTCTTCCGACAATGTCGTGAACGGACGCAATGATCTCATCAACTTCCTTCCTGTTGCCGTGGACGTTTCTCCGTTCGCTTCGCATTGGAATCCGAGTACGGTTTATTACCGCCTTGAAACGTATTCGCCTCCATTGGAAAATGCAAAGCTCGCGTTCGCGGACATCGACTGGACGCAGATCGGCAACGCACAACTAGGAACCGACAGTGACATTGACGGCAACTCCCTCACCAATGCGCCGGTTTTTAAGCTGGAATCCGGTACCAATCTGCCGCCTGCGTTCGTGTCGCTTTCGCAATCTGGACGCAGCACGCTGTTCATGGAGTTCCCCGACTTCGCCAAGAATCAATACCTTTACCTCAACATTTACTCAAAACCCGACAATGCGCTGTTGTTCTCGTCAAAGATCGAGCTGCATGTCGGCGACGTGTCGAAGATGCTAGGCTGGTTGAACCTGCGGGACGCAGCCGGCGGATCAGGCGGCGTTGCGACGCATCTTTCCACAGAGGACTGGCCGCCGGAAACGCACGAGCCGGGCAACGTCGTCTTTGTCCATGGCTACAACATGCACGAAGGCGACGAGACCCAGCTTTGGGCACAAAACGTTTTCAAGAAGCTCTGGTGGGCGGGTCTCGACCGTGGTTTTATTGCCGTTCAATGGCGCGGGAACGAGGGACAGGTCTTTGAAACTCTTACGCCGAACTACTACGGTAACGTCCAAAATGCCTTTCAGACCGCTCCAGCCTTGTCAAACGCGATGCAGACCGTGCAGGGGCCGAAGTGGTTCATTGCGCACTCGCTTGGAAACATGCTCGTGTCGGCGGCGATACAGGATTATGGAATGGAGTACGAGAAGTATTTCATGCTCAATGCCGCAATCGCCATGGAGGCTTTTGACCCGACGGGCGGCATTACGCAGGAGTCGCATGATAAAATGACGCCTGCGGCGTGGACCAACTACACAGATCGGGTGAGGGCGACGCATTGGTTCGAGCGCTTCCCCGAAGGTGACGGACGGCGACTCCTCACGTGGAAAGGACGCTTTGCCAACGTCACGAACATCGTCAACTTCTATTCATCGCAAGACGAAGTCGTCTGCAACGGCGACGGAAGGCCAAAGGACATTGCGCGGGAATATGCCTGGTATAATCAGGAAACGCTCAAGGGCATGTGGCCGTTCATGTTGCACGAATACGAGGGCGGATGGGAGTTCAACGGATATTACAACATAACGACAAACTATTGGATTGGACCTGTGTTGCAGACAGAAACGTACCACATGCCGCCTGTGGACGCGGACCAGCTTACTGATGCGCAGTTGCAGGAGATTCCGTTTTTCCTTGATTTCCATAATCCTGAAATGCACACCTCGCCCAACGGCGCGATTGTCGCAAGCAACTATCTCTACCGTGCCGAAATGCTAGCGTATTCGATTCCGGCAGAATCCTTCGCCGTTGGTGCGAATCCATTGTCTGGACTTAATGCCTACACGAATACCAATGGGAAATTAGTCCGATCCCGTAATCATAATATGGCAACCTTTACAGAAGGGCAAAATGATTTACCCTCCAATGGGAAAGAGGTAGATGAGAGGTATCGTGATTGGCAGCATAGTACCTTTGTTCAACGCTCATACAAAAGGACGGTTCGTCTTTTTGATGAAATAATCAATGTAATGAAAGGAACTGAAGAATGATGAAAATGCTGTGTTTAATGTCTGCAATTGCCGTTAGTTGTACAGGCTGCGCGTCCGAGAGGTTACGAGTTTTCGTGACCGACTGCGATGGGCATCCTATATCAAATGCGACCGTTGATGTTAGCTTTACAGCTGGACATGTCGTCTTTGGCAAGGGTAAATCGCATCATTACAAAGGAACTACAGGAAATGACGGCAAGGCGATTGTTGAGTTTAACTGTGCCAGTTCCGATGTCCATTGGTCTGTCGAGGCCTACGGTTATTATCCCAGCGATTTTTACAAAGAAGTTTTTTTAATTGAAGTGGTACCAATTCCTCCTATTTTTTACAAAGTCAACATGCTAGAACATGAGAAGGAAGGGAAGGCAACGCTTTGGAAGAAACGGAATCCACAACCCATGATTACACACGGCGTGAGTTATGTGGAAGATCAACATTTGATTCCAGAAGAAAACGGTAGATACGGATTCGACATGATGAAATATGATTGGCTGCCACCACGTGGAAAAGGCGAGGTAGCGGATTTTTACTTTGTGCGTTGTTTTGGTGAAGATGTTCCTGATGGAGTTGTGGGGTGGCTGGAGTTTCCGGACAAGTGCGGCATGTACACAGGCAAGCAGACTGGTTGTAAGAATTTTCCTTCAACTTATGAAGCTAATACGAATGCGGTGTTCAAATCGCGAATGCCATTTATCTTCGATCATGCGGACGATGGGGGAAAGGCTATAACATACAAGGACATTGTAAACGAAAATGAATATGGCGTGCTGCGAACAAGAGTTGTCTGTGATAAATACGGAAATATCATCAAGGCAAATTATGCAAAAGTTCTAGGTCCGTTTAGGATTGGCGAAGCATACAAGGGGTTTGTCATGTACACGCCATGTGCCGTGTTTAACCCCCGCGTAAACGATCCTAATCTAGAATCAGATCCGGAACACAGTTATGACCCGAAAATAAAGCGTCCGTTGCTTGCGCCATAAAGGAAAAGTTACAACATTAAAGGAGATTAAAGGAATGAACAACATGATAATCAGATTGCCCATTATTCTCGTGTATGCAACGTTTCTGGGATTTGTTGCTGGTTGTGTGGCTCCGCAAATACGGAATGGGGAATTGTTTGTCGCTACCAGAAGACAGTTTAGCCTTGTTAACGAAGCATGGCACGCAAACGACTCACGTATGAATCCCGGAGCAATTCTCGCGCCATTTGTGATGGTAGGAGGAAGTATCATTGGAGTTACCTATGCACCCGTAGCAGACTTTTTCTGCATACCATACGACATGAATATACGCAAGAAGGGAAGATTGGTTAGAATCTTAGATGAACATGGCCACCCGGCAGAAGGCGTTGACGTTGTGCTTGTACTTGGTGGTGGCATAGATGTGATTTGTGGTAGAACAAATATTAAAGGAGAATTAGATACGCAAAGGATTATTGACAATGCGATATATGAGACGTCCTTACGCGAATTTAGATTGTCAGGTAAAGGATATTACAATTCGGAATGGCACTATAATCGATTCCCATTCGAGAAAAGTTACAAAACACCCGTTGTTGATGGTGCGCAACCATTGGAATTGAGTATCAAGCGCATTGTAAAACCTGTGCCAATGACATACGGCAATGCCGCGTTCCCGTATAAGAAGATAAAAAGTGACAAGCCTTTTGAATATGACTGCGAGTATTGTGATTGGCTTCCGCCCTATGGTATTGGTAAGACGGCAGATTTACGCATAGAGCAGAAAGTCTCATACCCTGATACACCAGATGGTCGGATAACGAATGTGTTTTCAGTTGTTGCGATTGGAGAAGGGAATGGGTTGTGTTGCGGGAAGTATGATACATGGAGTTTACTAGGATCTGATCATTTTGTTCCTGATGATGCCAACTTTTCTTGCAAGTCAGCGGATGCTATTTATGTGTTTGACAAGTCAGGACGTTGGTTAAAAGAAGAGTCACGGCCTTTTGACTGGGGAGAGTATTATATGTTAAGGCTAAGAAGCGAGATAAACAGCGAAGGGACGGTTGTTCATGCAAGATTCGGCAAGCTGGTTTTTGTTACTGGTATGGGATCCAAGTTTCAGACGTATCTAAATTGTAACGTTGATGAAAGGTCTATAGAAGCGCGAAGAACGAAAAATCCTGCTGCCTTAAACAATCGTGCGTATAGGTATTCCGAGATTTATTGGCCATGAAAGAGTGAAACTATGTCAAGGACCATGTTCACCCCGCGCCCCAACGGCACCAACCTTGAGGTCGATCCTAAGCGGAATCTGTATCAAGGCAAAAAGGGCCGTGGCATGATTCCGTGAAGAAGGAGATGGGCTATGACGAAAAAGGTTTTAATACCTGTCCTGTCAATTTGCATTGCCGGCTGTGCATCTGAAAGGTTGCAAGTTACAGTGACGGACAGTGACGGGAATCCTATTTCCAATGCGGTTGTCCACGTTGGATTCTCTACAAGCCATGTTATATTTGGCGGAGGTCATACAAGTAGTAAAAAAGGGGGACATGCAGAAGCAAAAACAGACACGAATGGAATCGCAGTTGTATGGTTCAACTGCACATCATCAGTTTTTGGTTGGCATGTCGAAGCTGACGGATATTATCGTAGTGAATCCTATAGGGGGCACTTCAAAGGCGAAGATGTCATAATACCCCCGGCTTTTGGCTATGTGATTCTTCACGAGCACGAGAAAGAGGGTAAGACCACCATCTGGAGAAAGATCAATCCCCAGCCAATGTATTCGTACTGTCTTTCTGAGGCATGGGGGAACGCGGTCAACAAGGTCCCTGTGAAGAATGGTCGATACGGCTTTGACCTTAGGCTGGGTTCATGGCTTCCGCCGTTAGGAAAGGGAGAGGTGGCCGACTTCTATTATGTAAGAAACATCGGCGAAGAACCATTAGAAGATGGAAGTGTGGCGTGGCTGGAATTTGATTCTGGATGTGGCGCATATTTCGGTAAGCAGACAGGAAGTAAAGTGTTCCCATCGAGTTATGGTGCCAATACAAATGCCGTATTCAGAAATAGGTTGCCGTTCATGTTTGTAAAGAAGGATTCCACAGACAAGCGCATAGACTGGCGCGACATCGCCACCGGCGACGAGTACATGGTGCTCCGGACGCGGGTGAAGTTGGATCCTGATGGGAAAGTGATCGAGGCAAACTACTCGAAGATTCTTGGCCCATTCCGGTTTGGATACGCCGTTGAATCGCCATGTGTTGTATTCAACCACCGTGTCAACGATCCGAATCTTGAATCCGACTGCCGCCGAAACATGTTAAAGCAATTCAATTCAAATGGATACCCTCCATGATTCGGTATTTGATCCTAATCTAGAATCAGATCCAGAACGCAGTTATGACCCGAAAGTAAAGCGTCCGTTACTTGCGCCGTAAAGATGAGAGTATGATATACTATTCCCCAACCATGAAACGAACTCTGAACACGACAATCAACCGCTTGAAGAATGAGGGGAACGACAAGTTCCGCCCGGAGGAGTGAATCATGCCAGGAAACAGCAACCTACACGATTCATCACGGAACAAGCAGGACGAGTTCTACACCAACCTCCAGCTCGTCGAGGACGAGCTGAAGCACTTCGCCATCGAGGAAATGCAGGCCGACCACATCACGCCGTGGGCGAAGGGCGGCAAGACGGTCGCGGAGAACTGCCAGATGCTGTGCGCGGACTGCAACCGCCGCAAGAGCGACGTGTGAACGGTAATGGTGGCTGTTAGAGACAGACAGAGACGGCGTCCGAAACGGCGTTGCCGCAAACAGTCATAGACGAGGTGATTCAAGATGAAACGATGCATAGTCACATTCAATATGATGGCAATGGCGGCGGTTTGCGCCGTTGCGGCGGACGGTGGGCGCACTGTGTGCGGCATGGGCGCGGAGGAGCCGACGGGGTATGTGCCGGTGATGCTGTCGAACGGCAGCCTCTGCATGACGGCGGACTTCCTCGGCGGCGTGCCATCTGAAGAAACGCGCAAGCGAAAGTACGGCATCACGCGCGGCATCTTCATCGTGGGCAAGCGGTTTGGAGGGCCGGGGTTCCGTTCCCCGCATGGGATCCAGGTGGAGGCGTTCAACTTCTGGCGCTTCGCGCTCAAGGTCTCCGTTGACGGAAAGCGCTGCGGCGCGCCCGACCGTTGGAGCCAGACGTTCGATCCGCTCGTTGCGCGGTCGATCACGACCAACGTGTTCGGGAACGTGACCCGCGTGGCGGAGACGTTCGTCGCGCCCGACGAAGACACGGTCGTCGTCCGCCAGACCTTTCCCGGCACGGACCTCGCGCGCATCGACGCGGGATTGAACTACATCATCCACAACAGCGAGCGCTTTTACGGCACGTGGACCACGCTTCCGGACGGACACGCATTCGACTACACCGCGCTCGGGCTCAGCACGTACAAGGGACGCATCACCGTGCGCCACGCGCGGGAGGACGGCGCGTTCGTCACGTTCATCTCGTTCGGCAAGCCGTACAAGGGGACGTATGCCGCCGCCTCGGCGAGGCACGCCGCTGTCTGGGGAAAGTACTACGCTGCGTCCGAAGTGGACGTGCCGGACGCGGACATCATGCGGATGCGGCGCGTGGCGGAGTACCAGCTCAAGTGCTGCACCACGAAGTGGTCGATCCCGCCGGGGATTCCGCCGTCGCACTGGTCGGCGGGCATCTTCGCGTTCGACGAGATGTACGCCGTGCAGGGACTTCTCTCGGCGGGGCACTTTGACGAGGCGCGGCGGGCGAGCGACTATCGCTTCCGCACGCTCAAGACGGCGACGGCGCGGACGCGCAACACCGGCGCGCGGTGGGTGTGGATCAGCATGGAGACGAATCCCGACGACTGCGCGAAGAACGGATTCTGGCTTGAGCACATCTTCCACATGTCCGCCGTGGCGCGTTCGTGCCGCCTCGTGGCGTCGTACATGGACGATGAGGAGTACTTGCGCGCAAGGGCGTACCCCGTGATACGCGAGTGCGCGCGGTTCTTCCGCAACCACTGCATCTACGACATGCCCGACGGCTCGTCGTTCGTTTGCAAATGCACAGACCTCGAACGGCTGAAATCCGGCAGGGAGCGTCCGTTCATGACCACCTGCGGCGCCATCGACACGCTCCGCACGGCGGCGGACGCGGCGGAGCGCCTTGGCGTCGATGCGAAAGACGCATCGGACTGGCGCGCGACGGCGGAGCGGCTGCTCAAGTCGCTTCCCGTGAAGGACGGGCGTTTTGTACCGGCGGCGGACAGGCCGGATGCCGTCTCGATGGGTTCGCTCGCCGGGTACTTCCCGTTTCCGATTTTCCCGAAGGGACACAAGGAGCAGACCGCCGCAGTGGATTTCTTCCTCGCGCGGGGAGTGAAGGCGGGGAACATGTACGAGATGGGGAAGAAGATCTGTCCGTGGTATGCTGCGACGATGGCGATGGCGGCACTGCGCGCCGGAGAAGGAGAGAAGGTGCTGCCGCTCATCAAGGAAGCGGGCAAGTCATCCGGCGTGTGGGGCGAATACTGGGAGATCAACGAGCCGGGCGTCGCGGAGTGCCGTCCGTGGTTCATGACGGCGGCGGGGAACTGTCTCTACGCGATCAACTCGATGCTGCTCATGGAGGCGGACGGCGAGTGCCGCATCGGCGCGGGCGTACCGAAGGAGTGGAAGGACTGGTCGTTCCGCCTGCCCGCCGAGAGCGGATACGAGGTCGATTTCGCCATGAAGGGCGGGGTGGTGACGAAACTGGTGTTGAGACAGCAGGCGTACAACAACAAGAGAGGGTCCGGTCCTCGTAGCGTTAAAGTCGTCCTCCCCGATGGGTCGTGCCGCACGGTGGCGGTTTCAATTTGAATCATGAGTCCGCAGGGCGCATTTGCGTTTTTCCCCCATACGTATTGGGATTTGGAAACAACCATTACAACTTTCAATAACAACATTATCCTGCGGGCGTACCTTGAACATTCAGAATCGTGACAGTTTGAGGATCGGCAAATGGGCACGGGCGAGTAGATGCGCCTGTCGCTAAGCGATCAGGTTGGGTGAGCGCGAAGTGCGAACTGCGAAGCAGCCGCAAGGCCCCGCGCCCGTGCGCTAAAGGAAAGTTGTTTCTAACAAGTTGTTTCCAATTATCAGAAGACTCGGCGGTGAATTATGCAGATGCGTTCGGCAGCGTGCGGGCGCGTTTGCACCCGTTGACAAACAAACGGGGATTTTAGTATAATACGCGGCGAAGGGTTAACAATACTCTGGCACAGCAAGAAAGAAAAGACGATGGCAAAATACCTAGATCCAAAGGCGGACTTGACCTTCAAGAAGGTTTTTGGCGAGCACAAGCACCTCGTCATAAGCTTTCTCAATGCCCTGTTGCCGCTTGACAAGGGCAAGGAGATCAAGACGATAGAATATCTGCCGTCGGAAATGACGCCGCGCACGCCGTTCAGCAAAGATACGATAGTGGATGTTC
Organism: uncultured bacterium; assembly: GCA_902802945.1. Classification (GTDB taxonomy): domain Bacteria; phylum Verrucomicrobiota; class Kiritimatiellia; order RFP12; family UBA1067; genus RUG572. The sequence continues at coordinate 17,502 of CADCOC010000124.1, forward strand.
GGTGCGAGGAGACGGGAGGGCGCAAGTTCATCGTCGAGATGCAGATGAACTGGTCGGCGAACTTCAAGCAGCGTGTCCTTTTCAATGCCGCAAAGGCATACGTCAGGCAGATGCCCAAGGGCAAGAAATACCATCTGCTCCAGCCGGTCTATTCGCTCAATCTCGTCAATGACACTTTTGAGCCGGAAATGGACGGGTACTATCACTACTACAGCCTTGTCCACTACCTCAATTCCAAGAAGGTGCTTGACGGGTTGCATCTTGTGTTCATTGAACTGCCGAAGTTCAAGGCGAAGAATCTCACCGAAAAGAAGATGCAGGTCCTGTGGCTCCGCTTCCTCACCGAGATAGACGAGAACACGAAGAAGGTTGCCAAGGCACTGCTGGACGATCCGCATGTGAACGAGGCGTTGGAGATCGTGGAGGAATCCGCCTACAGCGAGGCCGAAATGCTTGCCTACGACAAGTTCTGGGATCGTGTCAGCAGAGAGGCCACGCGAGAGGCAAACTTGAAAGAGGCAGAGGAAAAGCTTGGCGCCATGACGGCTGAACGCGACGCGGCAAAGGCGCGAGCCGACGCAGCAAATGCGCGCGCCGCCGCGGCAGAGGCAAAGTTGCGGCAAGACAAACTCGACACCGCCAGGCAGATGAAAGCCGACGGTTTGCCGATGGAAACCATCGCGAAGTACACCGGCCTCGCCGCCGACGAAATCAAGGCACTGTAAGACATGAACACCACCCTCCACAGAACCGCCCACAACCGCGCTAAAACGGCGCGTGCGGGCGCGTTTGCGCAGTTAGCGGGGGGGCGCGTTCTACTCGGTCGGCTACACGTCGAGGGTCTTTCGGAAGGTGAACCACTATGTGCTGAAGCGCATGGTGCGGTTTCTCAACAGGAAGAGCCAGCGGTACTACCGGCTGAAGTTCGCAGACACCTACTACGGTGAAATGACGCACTACGGCCTCTACCGCCTCGCGTG
>CADCOC010000125.1 GCA_902802945.1 uncultured bacterium
GCTTCTTGGCATCGCCAAGGGCCTTGTTCCCGTTCTTTGCCATTGTCGCAAACTTCTTATTCCGCGCCTCTCCCCGTCGCGGACACCGCATCCATGCATGAAAAAAGAGCGCATGTTTCTTTCATGCACTCAAGAGAGGCCCTTCCACAGGCTGACCAAAATACACGTAGAAACAATACGCCCTTGCGGGCGCATCATTACCTACATGTCGTTTTGATCGAAGGCGCAATGTTGCGCACGAGAATTGTGGAAGTATTTCTCTTGAACGACTTGTTAGCGTTGATGCTAAACTAAAATGCGGTCGGGGGTGGGTTTGGGGCCAGTTCCCGGCCTATGTCTGCTGGCGAAGCGGCGAGAGCGCCACTTCCCCGAAGCGGGACAAAGTATAGCAAAACCTCGTTCCGCAGACTATCCCAAAATTGTGGCAGGAGGGATTTACTTGATCCCCCGTACGGGGGGATTTTTGAACCACAGGGAGGGGATTTTTGAGCCACAGCGGGGGGATTTTTGAGCCACAACGAGGGGATTTTTGAGCCACAATGCGGGGAATTATGAGCCACTAGGCGTTTCGGATCTGGGTAGTACGGGACTGTTAATCCGGGCTTGATTGATTACGGCCAGATGACGGAAACGGGCTCTGGGGCGTCGCCGAGTTCGGCCTCAAGACGCTTGACGAGGGGCGCCCAGTCCGTGCCCGAATCCTCGAGCTCCCCGTCGGCAGAGTAGGTCGCGTACGCCGTGCCGCGGTCATCGCACGAGACCTCTATCCGCGACGCCGACCCCATGCGCCCCGCCATCGTCAGCAGGAGGATCGCCATCCGGATCGACGCGCCGATCTCGGCATCGCCCTCCTTCTGCGCTGCCTCGTCCGAAAGGACGCGCGCATACGGCAGTCGAAACGATATCTCAAGCGACGGCTCGCGCCACTCGAACTCGAAGACGCGGCTCTGGATGCCGTGTCCGCCGACGAGACGCGTCAACCCCGCGCCAGATTCAATCTCGGCGAAAGCGGCCCGCAGTTCCTTGATGGCCGCCGCGCGCCTGGATTCAACGTCGTTTCCCATGGATATCTCCTTCCTTGATGCCGTCACGCGGGCTGTTCAAACACAAACATCCTTTGGAGGAATTCGCGCTTGAAGAACGACGGGCATCTCCGCTCGTTGTAGTCCCTCACGCACTCGATGTCGTTGCCGGAGGGCGTTATCGTGGATCCGTCGGACTTCGTAATCGTCACGTTCGCCTTGAAATTGGTCATACCCTTGAGGTTGTCCTCGTTCTGCCACTGCGGCTGTCTATAAACCTTCCCCTTCCTATTGAGCGTCTTGGCGTGGGCAATGGCCTCGTTAAGACGGGCCTCGGTCGCCTTCAGCGCGTCTGCTGAGACACGGGGCGCGATGGAGTTGAGATAGGCCTGCTTCTTGGTAAGGTCTTCGTCCATCTCCATGAGCTTGTCGTAGAACTCCTTGTCGATCTCCTCCGGGAGCGCGATGCTCTGCAGTCCCAGGGTGTGGATGATCGCCATCCTCACCTCGTGTGACTTCGCCTTCGCGAGGTCGATGGTCAGGGTATCGCCGTTGCGCACGATGGCGGGGTCGTTTTTGACGCGCTTGTCGTATTCCGTCTGCCATTTCTTCCCGTGGATCTTCTGGCAGACATCCTTCAGCTGCGCCTCGTAGAGCTCGGTCTTTTCCTTGTCGAGCGCGAACTTCCTGAGGCCGATGCGCGTCGCGCTGAACGAGGCGTCGTTGTCGATTCCCTTGACCGTCACCTCGTGGGTGGTCTTGTCGATATGGATGAAGTAGTTGCCCCAGTGGCGGTCGCCCTGTCCGGTGATGAGGTCGAGCCACATCAGCTTGTTGAGCTGCTGGGCGACGGCCCCCTTGATTTTCGTCTGTTCGGCGGGGTCCGTGATCTTGTGAAGCTCGGCGGGCGGAATGCCGCCGCCGCCATCTGTGCCCTTCTTCGTGAAGTACTCGCCGGCGACGCCCTTCGCCTTTTCCATGAAGACGCCGAACTTCCCGTCGTGGTTTCCGACCGAATACTTGACGACCACGTCCTCGCAGCCGAACGCCTTGGCGGTGTCCTGCGTGGCGAGGTTGAGGTTCGCCGTCTTCTGCGAGTCGAGGTAGGCGCCGCCCATGCCGAGCGTCATTTCGCCAAGGCCGAGACGGCTGTCGAGATCGGGCTTGAAGACGAGCTTCTCGCCGGACTTGGTGGTCAGCAGGTAGGTCGTTCCCGCGGCGCCGGAGCCGAGGGTCTTCGATTCGACGATGTTCGAGTCGTCCGCAGCGGGGTTGACGTCGCCCGGCTTGAACCCGCGCGCCTTCGCCTCGACGAGGCTGGAGAGGCTCTTTTCGCCGAGTAGGATCCGGCGCACGTCGCCCGTCGCGACGCCCATGTCGGCATCGTCCTTCATCAGCCGGTCGGTGGAGGTCATCAACTCCTTGAACTGCGCCACGACGAGTCTTATCCCACCCACGGTCTTGGCGGCCTGGCGCGAGGCGGCCGCGTCGAAGCCGAGCGACTGCAGCACCTGTTCGAGATTGGAGAGCTCATCCGTCTCGAACTTGGCAATGATCGGCTCAAGCGTTGCATCGAACTGCGCCATATCCTGCTCGCCCGACGCGAACTTGGAGAGCGTCGTGACGAGCTCGAGCCTCGCCCGTCTCAAACTGCTCACGGCAGAGTTCGTGGCGGCGTTTCCCGTCATCGCCTTGGCGCCGCCGGGCGCATCCTCCGGGGAAAGACTGTCGCGGACTTCACGGAGAAACGCCTCGCGCGACCGCAAGGCGGAGTTCTTCTTCACTTTGGAGAGATGTTTCGAGGCTTCGGACAGGACCTTCTCCATCATTTTGAGGATCGAGTGGTCCACCTCAGTGCGCCCGCCCTTCTCCGCGATGGGGCCGCCGTTGGCCGCCACGCGCCCGTCCTTGATCTCAAGCCCGTTCCTGCGCACATTCTCAATGGCGTTCTTCATCGTCGCCATGTCGGCGCTGATGGTGGCGAGCTCTTCGGCGCCCAGCTCCTTCCCGCCGTCGGCCGCGAAGCTGGCGAGTTTCGCGACGAGCGGGCCCAGCAGGTCTTTCATCGTCTTAATGGCCTCGGCCGTGCCGTGCATCAGGATGGCCTCTCGCGGCATCAGCTCCTTGAACGTCGCGTCGAGATACGCCGCGACCTGCGGATCGGCATCGACCCTGTTCACGACGTCCTTCTGGACGAGGTCGTGCATCCGGACTGCGACCGAGTAGATCTCCGTCGCGCGACGGTCGCACTGGAACTGCAACTCCGTGAACGCATCCTGCATCGCAGAAGTGACGTCCTTGCTCCCGGCAAGGCGGTCGTTGAACTTGGCAAGCTCCTCCGAAAGCTTCTCCTGCGCCTCGACCGCGGCCTTAACCGCCTTCGCGGTGGAGTTCAGCCCGAAGAAGCCCTTGCCCCAGACGAGCTCGCCATGCTCCGACTTCTTGTCCACCATCAGCGCCTTGGCGATCTCCCGGCCGGAGAACTTGTCGAGCGCCTTGAGCTTCGCCTGCGCGTCCTCGGCGAGGCTCTTGAGCTTGGCCATGTCCTTTTCATTGACGACGCCAGTTTCGACAAGATCCTTGCCGATGGCATTCACATTCCTCGCCGTGTCCATGGCGACGGACCGTCCCGCCGCGTTCAGCAGCAGCACGTCCAGATCCTTGACGACGCTCTTGGCCTCGTTCCGTGCGGGTGGCTGCGGTTCGTCATCGAGGTTGATGACTTGCACCGGCTGCGGCTGGTTGGCGTTGGCCGTCTTCTGGACATTCGGCTCAATCGTGGGCCTGAAGTCCACGTTGACCTTGTTGAGTCCGCTTATAGAGTTGATTCCGCTCATATCGGTTCTTCCTTTCTGCTTTGACTACACCCAACTCGGCAAAAGGTTACATATCAGGACAGCGAGGACTCGATAATTTATCTTGACCTCTATTGTCCGTAGCGCGTGCGACAGAAGTATCACCACGTACCGCCCACGCGCGGTCCTGTCATTGAGGTTTCTGGTAATATTCGTCAACGAGCTGCCGCTCCTCTTCTGTAAGTGCGGAAAGCGGAATCGGCGCGTCCTGCGGACGCCGCCCCTTCTGGTTGATGCGGTTGACTAGGCTCCAGTTGCGCGTGGGCTTCTTGACCGAGGCATCAGGCGGCTCCTTCGCGTGGAGATCGTAGCGCGTGAAGTCGATCACCATCTCCGGCTCGTTCTTCGTCCAGTCGCGCAGCGTCGCCAGACGGAACTTGCGGTTCATGTACCAGCGGATCTCGAGGTTCGCCTCCGAAAAGATCCGGGGCAGGCCGGTGCCGCGCTGGACGAAGCGGTAGTCCAGCTTGTCGTTGTTGGGATTCTCGCGTCGCCACGCCTCGCCGAACTCGCTCATCAGCGGAACGATGGCGTCCGGGAACTCCTTGCGGATTTCCCTCAACCACGTGGTCATCATGGCGGTGACTTCTGGTTTGAATTGTTTCACGAGGCAGATTTCCCAGTTGACGACGATCCATCCGAAGCCGTTGCGCTTGAAGTTGTCGCCGAAGTGCGATCGGACGACCGCAAGCGACTCCTTGAGTCCGTTCTCGAGGCCCATTCTCCTGTAAGTCTCGATCGGCCCCACGCCCGTGCGGCTGTTGCCGCCGAACTTGCGCGCGGAGAGGAAGTCGCACGTCCAGCCGTCGAGGTTCACGCAGTCGATGAAGTCCGCCTTGCCCTGCGCGGGCTTGCAGGCATGCTCGCGGCTCGGATAATACGGATAGCTGATGGAACCGTCGCCGTCGCCGTTGTCGATTCCGTACTGGCTCCAGATCGTGCCCTGCGCCACGTGGATGCCCTCCTCTTCCGCAAGGAAACGGAGGTTGTCAGCAGCGAGGAAACCTGCGACGATGCTGCGCGGACGGTACCCTCCGCCGACCATCTCGCTCACGAGCTTCAGGCCGTCGTGGATGTCGCGGTTCGTCTGCGCACGCGAATTGTACATCGGCGCGAAGTACGCGCCCGGGATGAACGTGATCTCGTCGCCGTACTGGTGGTGGTATTCGACCACGCGCTTGCGGATGGCGACGTAGTTGGGACGCGGATCCTGCAGCGCGCGCCACGAGAACGACCACGTCACCTTCGCTTCGGGAATCGCGTCCGCCACCGCCTTGCGGAACGTCTCGACGGTCTCCACGGAGTGATCGCGAGCCTCGTCCTTGCCCCTGTTGGCGTTGCGCGACACCTCAATCTGATTCACGCGTACAACGGTGTTGATGTTGATCACCCGCTTGCCCTTGACCGGCCAGTTGGAGTTGAAATCCGTTCCCCCCGCCGCCGTCCCGGCCAGCAACGGCAATGCCGCCGCCGCGACGCAGATTACTGCGGTTATTTTCATCAGTTTATTTATGTTCATTTTGTTTTATCCTTTCGTTGCTTATTTCCTTTGCGTGCCGAACGGAGTGGCACAGAAGTCTAGGAAGAGGCTGAAGTCGTAGGGCGTGAAGTCGTGTCCGCCCGGGCGGACATGTCCGCCGACGTGTCCGCGATAACCCCAGCCCTTCAGGTTCATGCGCTCCCACGCACGGGACGCCATTTCGGCGGCGAACTGCTCACCCTCGGGGCCCGCCCAGCGATCCTCGCTCGCGCTCGCGACGTAGAGGTAACGCGGCGCCATGAGCGCGAGGAACTCGTCCATGTCGTGCGGCATGTTCCGTTCGTCCGCCTCGAACTTCCGCGAGTTGAGGCAGAGCCAATGGAGGTGGTACTTGTTGACGAACGAGAGCTTGCACACGCCGGGCTTCCAGAGCCGGTGCGGGTGCGCGCCGCCCACGCCGGAGTCGTTGGAGTAGGCGACGAGGAAGCGCTCGTCCGTGACGCCCGCGACGAGCGCGGTCTTGCCGAGGCGGGAGTGTCCGCACACCGCCACGCGATTCGCGTCCAGTTCCGGACGCGACTCGATCCAGTCCATCACGCGGCTGTGTCCCCACGCCCAGGCGCGGATCGTGCCCCACGTGTCGCCTTTGCGCCCGTCCGGCTCGCCACCGTACAGCCCGAACACGCCCCAGGCGTTGGGCGGAAGCTGCTCCGGCTTCATCTTGATGTAGCGGTCGTAGAGCCAGCAGTCGGGCGCGGCGTCGTTCACGTTCCACATCACAAGCGCGTAGCCGCGCTCCGTCGCCATGCGGCGGTACTCGTCATGCGCGGCAAGAACCTTTTTCAACTTCTCCGGCTTGATTGGCGTGGGGAAGCACGAGCGCCTGTCGGCGACAAGTACCACGGGGCACGGACTCTCCTTCGATGCGCCCGGCGGCAACGTCACGTCGAGGCGGATCTTCACCTTGCCGCCGCCGATCCAGATTTCGTTGCTCTTGAACTCCATGTCCGAAGGACGCCCAATCGGCGCACGCCCATAGTAGTTCTCAAGGAACCACTCCTTGATTTCCTGCTGCGCAGCGTCCCTGCGCGGCGGCTCCGCGACACCCGTCGCCCCCAAAACGAGAGTTGGAACGAGGATAATTTCAGCAGCATGATACCATTTTGCAATTTTCAAACTTTTCTCCTATCTTTCTGCCCCATAGGCTTTAAAGGGTGACACCGCCGCGAATTCTACCACATTCCCGCGCGTCCGTCCACCCCTCTTCACCGCCCACTGCTAAGTGGATTGTGCATTAAGCACAATTCACTGTACCGCGCCCGCAATGGCGCCGAAGAGGAGTCCCCAGAGCGGCGAGAAGCGCTTGGTCAGGACAAGCCCCGCCGTTACCGCGAACACGCCCGCGTTCACCGCGTCACGCACCGTGAACGCCAAGTGCGGGAAGACGTCAAGCGTGAGCGTCACGCCCGCCGCCGTCACGAACCCAGCGACAAGCGGACGCAGGATGGCGAACACGCGCCGCACTACGGGCCGCTCGCGGTTGCGGTTGAACCAGCCGCCGCCGAAATGGACACCCAGCACGCTCGGGAGCGTCACCGAAGCCGTCGCGACGAGCGACACCGCGAGCGCGGTCCACATGCCCGCGCCGTGCTGTACAGCCACGCGGTAGCCCACGAACGTGGCGGTGTTCACGCCTATCGGACCTGGCGTCATCTGCGCTATGCCGAGGATGTCGAGGAACTCCGCGTTCGTGAGCCATCCGCGCGTAAGCATCTCCTGCTGCACGAGCGAGACGATTGCGAGTCCCCCGCCCAGCGTAAAGAGCCCGATCTTGAAGAAGGTGCTGAAGATGGTACCGACGAGACTGATCATGCGGCGTCCCCCTTCCTCCTCACGGCGAACGCGTTCCACGCGATGCCTACTGCGATGGCCCCTAGAATGAATAGCACAAGCGGCGGGTTCCATATCACCGCGATCGCCGCCACGACAAGCGCAAAGGCCATTCCCCACACGCCCTTCGCGCTTTTCCGCGCCATGTTCCAGCCCATAGCGAGCATCATGCCCGCCACGGCTGGACGCACTCCCTCCAGCACTCGCATCACGACCGGGAAATCCTGCATCTGCGAATAGGCCACGGCATACGCGCCGATCAGCGCGAACGGCACGCTCACCACGCCAACCGACGCCGCAAGGTTCCCCGCAAGGCCGCGCAGACGGTTCCCCACGAGCATTGCCGTGTTGATTGCGATCACACCCGGCAGGAGCTGCGCGAGAGAAAAGAAGTCGGCAATCTCCTCTGACGTCGTCCACTTCTTACGGCGCACTATCTCGTCCTCAAGAAGCGGCAGCATCGCGTAGCCGCCGCCAATGAGCACCGCTCCGATCTTCGCGAAACTGAAGAAGATGGACGCGCACGACGGCAATCTAGTTTCATCCTTGCCGCTCATGTCTTCATCCTGAGCCACGTGAACGCGGCCGCATACAGGATTCCGAAGATGCAGTGTATGCCACCCGATGCGCGCTCGAATCCGCGCCATGGCGGGTTTTCGGGCATCGAACGGTAGACCGCCGTCGCCTTCCACAGCGTACGCGCCGTCAGGGGCAGCGCAAGAAATGGCAGAAGAAACGCCAACCGCCCCGTCAGGACCACGCGCAAACACACGAGATAAGGCAGCAGATGACATATCCAATAGAGGGAGAGCGCGCCGCGCGGACCCAGAAACGTGGAAGGAGTGGTGATGCCGGCCACGCGGTCCGTGGGGATGTCGCGCATGTCGTTGCCGTGCATGATCACGCACACCAGGGCGGCGACGGGCAGCGCGAGGATGCAAAACCCGGACATCGCGCCAGGCGCGAGACCGGCCGACAGCGCCGCGAACGTCGCGTGGGGACGCAACAGCTCCCCCGCCACGAAAATTTCAAGCGGCCCCATGAGAAAAGCTACGAACGGCACACCCAGCCCACGGTACTTGAACTTGATCCCCGTCGAGTAGTTGGTCGCGCCGAGAAAACCAACGAAGCCCGCCGCTAGGAGCGGCCAATCGACATGCCAAACGCCGTTCGCACGGAAGAAGCAGAGTCCCGTGCCGAGCGCGCCCGACGCAATAGCGCAGCAAGCGGACGCGATGAACAGCGCACGCATCGACACTAGTCCGTCATGTACCTGCGGCGTGGTGCGTACTGCCCCGGGAACGGCATCCACCCCCGAGCGCTCGTCGCCCCACGTGTTTAGGAGGTTGACGGTCGCCTGGAAGAGAAGCCCGCAGAAGAACCCCACGCCCCAGCGTCCCCAGCGCGCCGTCTGCGAACCGAAAAGCCCCGCCGCCACGAGGAACGGCACGAGCGTTGCCGTGTAGCTCCACGGACGAAACAGGAAGAACCATGCCTTGAACGTCTCGCGGTTCATTTTGCGGCGCGCCGTGCGGCTTCGAGCGTGTTCCAGAGGAGCATTGTGATCGTCATCGGACCCACCCCGCCCGGAACGGGCGTGATGGCGGACGCAACGGCGGAGCAGGAGGCGAAGTCAGCGTCGCCGCAGAGGCGGTACCCTTTCGGATTCGTCGCGTCCGGCACGCGGTTCACGCCCACGTCGATCACCACCGCGCCCGGCTTGAGCATATCGCCCGTAAGGGTGTTGGGACGCCCCGCCGCAACCACCACCACGTCGGCCTGGCGCGTGAACGCGCCCACGTCCGGCGTTCCGGTGTGGCAGAGCGTGACCGTGGCGTTCACGCTCTTGCGGGCGAGCAGCGCGGCCACTGGCTTGCCAACGATGTTCGAGCGCCCGATAACCACTGCGTGCTTACCGGCGAGTTTCATGCCCGTCACCTCGATGAGCTTTATGATACCGTGCGGCGTGCAGGGAAGGAAGCAGTCTTCGCCTATCAGCATCTTGCCCACATTCACGGGCGTGAAACCGTCCACGTCCTTCTCCGGCGTGATGGCGTCGATCACCTTCTTCTCGTCAAAGCCCTTCGGTAGCGGCAGCTGCACGAGGATGCCGTGGATGGCGGTGTCCGCGTTGAGGCGCGCGATCTCGGCGAGGAGGTCAACCTCCGCCACGTCCGCGCCGAGGCGAATCTCACGCGAGTACATGCCCGCCGCAGCGCAGGCCTTCTCCTTCGCTGTCACGTACGAGACGCTCGCCGGGTTGTCTCCAACGAGAATCACGGCGAGGCCGGGCATCACGCCCCTCTCCGCCTTAAGCGCGGCGACGCCCGCCGCTATCTGCGCGCGCGTCTCCGCCGCAAGTTTCTTTCCGTCTATAAGCTCAGCCGCCATACTCTTCTTTCTCTTTGCATTGGCAGGCGGGAATTATACCACATCCGGCGCGGCGTTGGCGGAAAAACGACACAAGCACGTCGCGGCACTGTTCCTCAAGCACGCCGCGAACTACGGCCGGATGGTGGTTGATTCCGGGATGCCCGAAGATGTTGAACGTGGTGGCGCCGCCGCGCTTCGGGTCGTCGAGGCCCCATACCACGGTGCCTATCCGCGCGAGCACGATCGCGCCTGCGCACATCGGACACGGCTCCTTCGTCACGTATAGGCGCGTGCCCGAAAGACGCCACGCGCCCTTCGCCGCGAAAGCGGATGAAAGCGCGAGCATCTCCGCGTGCGCTGTCGCGTCCGCGAGCATCTCCGTCTGGTTGTGCGCGCGGCCAAGGATGCGCGCCGTCCGGGGATCGGGGTCGAACGTCGGTTCGTATCCGTTCGCCGCCTCGTTCCACGCCGGCTCCACCACCACGCACCCAGTCGGCACCTCGCCGTCCGCGGCGGCCTTCTCGGCCTCGCGCAACGCCATCGCCATGAAGTATATGTCAAAGTCCTGTTCCATCGGTGTTCCTACCGTGCCTTTTCACTGATTTGAGATTTTACCATACTGCCGCTCGGAATCCAAGAGTATTTGAAACCCACTAGCCGTATGCACGGGGTTTTGCTATACTTTGTCCCGCTTCGGTGAAGCGGCGCACTCGCCGCTTCGCCAGCAGACATAGGCCGGGAACTGGCCCCAAGCCCACCCCCGACCGCATTATAGTTTAGCATCAACGCTAACAAGTCGTTCCAGCGAAATACTAGCACCATTTCAGGAAAAGATCGTTAAGATCAAAGCGGCATGTGAGTGGAGATGCGCCCGCAAGGGCGCACTTCCATCGCATGTACTTTGATCGGCCTGTGCTAGGGCTTCGCTGGAGTGCATGAGGAAGAAGTGCGCTCTCTTTTTATGCATCGGACATGGGGTCCAGCGGCCTCGCGACATGAGCGCAACGGAGCATCAGACCATGTCAGACACTACCGCGCTGCAAAATGCGAAGAGAGCAAAACTGGATGAGTTCTACACGCAATACGCGGACATCCAGACGGAGATGAACGCCTATCTTGAATACAACCCGGATACGTTCCGTGGCAAGACGGTCCTTCTTCCGTGCGACGATCCAGAGTGGAGCAACTTCACGCGGTACTTTGCAGAGAACTTTGCCGCCCTTGGCCTGAAAAAGCTCATTTCGACGAGCTACGCGCCAGATGCCAAGCGGGAGAGATACGGAATCCTGTTCGACTATGCCGCCGAAATGTCAGGTGAGAAACCGAAGAACGAGCGCGGGAAGATATTCGTCCTCGACCATGACGTGACCGGTGACGGCAAGGTGAACTTCGAGGATATCGAATGGAAGTACCTCGACGGCGACGGCGACTTCCGCAGCGACGAGGTGAAGAAGCTGCGCGACGAGGCGGATGTCATCGTGACCAATCCGCCGTTCTCGCTGTTCAGGGAGTTCCTTGCGTGGATAATGGAAGCAGGCAAGGACTTCGCAATCATTGGCAACCGCAACGCCATCACCTACAAGGAGGTGTTCCCGTTGATCAAGGCGAACAGGATTTGGCTCGACAATCCTTTTGTCAGAGGAGCTGGCTACTTCAAGTCGCCGATAGAGGTGGACAAGAAACTGAGCTACTACAACTCGCATGACTACCGCGAAGGGTTGATTCGTGTGTTCACCAACCTTGAACACGGCAGACGCCACCAGCCATTGCAGCTTATGACGGTGGCGGACAACATCAAGTATTCGCGCCACAAGGAGGTGAAAAGCATCGGCTACAGGAAGTACGACAATTACGACGCGATTGAAGTCCCGTTCACCGATGCGATACCGAGCGACTATGACGGCATTATGGGCGTGCCGATTTCATTCCTCGACAAGTATTGTCCGGAGCAGTTTGAGATTGTGGGCGTTTTCAACCATGGCCGCGACCATGAGTTTGATTTAGCCGAACCAAGGATTGACGGTAAGACCATATTCAAACGTCTCGCAATTCGCCATAGGAGGACTAAATGAAAACCGAACTTCGCACCGACATCACAGTCGGAGACATCTGCAAGGGATTCTCCTACAACTCCCTAGAAGGCCGTGGCCTCTACGGATGGAGCGGCAGGCTCACGATCCAGCCGGAATACCAGCGCAACTACATCTATGCAAACGGCAAGGACGATGTGGCGGTGGTGGATTCACTGCTGAAGAAGTATCCTATTGGTCTCATCTATTTCCTGAAGGTCGG
>CADCOC010000126.1 GCA_902802945.1 uncultured bacterium
GCTGGTGCGGTCCCTGCGAGGTGACGCCGTTCAACGAGAAGAAGCTCAGCATCTGGCCTACGGAACTGATGAGCGCGTACTCGCCGAACGGCATGGCGCAGTGCTGGGGTTGCCATTACCTCGACCTCTCGCAGTTCTGTCTCCGTCGCGAGGATTCGCTCCCCGTGGAGGTGAACGCCTTCGGCACGTTCCCGTATCCCGGTTCGAGCATGACGGACACTGTGGTGGCCTGGAACGCGGAGCTGGTCTACGAGAAGGGCCCGCGCGTGGTCTTCGTCGACAACGACACGAACAAGTACGGTCTTGTGCACGGCATCAAGTTCGTCGGCACGAAGGGCTGGGCGCAGGCCGAGGAACGCGGTTTCAAGACGTCCATCCCCGACATCGCCAAGACGAACCTGAAGCCCGGGAAGATGTCGGCCAAGCTCCCGCACTACAAGGGCGGCATGGCGGCCGACTTCGTGGACGCCATCACGTCCGGGCGCACGGAATGCGTGATGACCCAGGCGGAGAAGGCCTGGCACTCCGACCTCCTCCCGCAGATGGCTCTCCACTCCATCAAGCGCGGGAAGCGGCTGAGATTCGACGCCGCCGCGTTCCGCTACACGAACGACGACGAGGCGAACAAGTTCCTCAAGGCACGTCCCTACCTCAACGGCTGGAGCCTCGACGATGTTCGCGCTTAGCCTTATTGCGGCGGCGGCGCTCACCGTGGTTCCGGTGTCCGACGGCTGGCGCGTGCAGCGTGCGGACGGCACCGTCCTTCTGGAACAGCACGCCGCCGCCGACCACCGGGCGTACATCCATCCGCTCATGGCACCGGACGGCAAGGGCGTCTACACGGAGAACGAGCCGAAGCACCATCCGTGGCAGCACGGCCTCTACGTCGGCCTCCACGCGGTCAACGGCGAGAACTTCTGGGAGAAGGAGAACGACCGTTTCCACCCGGAGCCGGTGACGAAGCCGGTCGTAAATGGCAATACCGCGAAGTGGAAGGTGAAGACGCGCTGGACGAAACCAGACGGCTCGCCTGTCCTGACGGAGACGCAGGACTGGACTTTGACCGACCACGGCACGAACTACGTGCTGGACCTCACGTGGACGCTCTCGGCGGACTTCGGCGACGTCACGTTCGGCAAATGGGCGTATGGCGGGCTGTTCCTGCGGATGCCGTACAAAAAGGCCAACGCGAAGCGGCAGTTCGCCGTGAATTCGCGCGGACAGCGCAACAGGGCCACCGAGCAGCAGCCAGCCGAATGGGTGGAGGTAAGCATGCCCATCGAAGGGCGCGAGCAGAACGGTACGATACGCTTTGAGGACATGCCGGGGAACGTCGGCTACCCGAACCCGTGGCGGGTGGACGGACAGCTCGGCATCGCGCCGAGCCACTGCATACGCGGCCCATGGAGCATAACATCCGGCAAATCCTGCGTGAACCGCTATCGCATAACCGTGAAGTGACGGTGCTGACAAACGTCACGCTCGTGATATCCGAAACGGGAGAATATACCACGGGAACAGATTCTTATGCGCGCGATCTCGTAGTGAGCAACCTCATATACCGCAGTGCGTCCGCCACGTCTCAGACAAGCCACAGCACCACCGTACTGGGCTGCTACAAGCCGACTTCGGCAACGTCCGCGCCGAAGGTGGTGCTTGGCGACGCGACGCATCTTTCACCGACGCTCGACCTAAGCGGCTGCACGGGGACATTCAACATCGCTTTTGGCGGCGGGTTGACATTCGCGGAGGGTACGACGGTTTCCGTCAAGCTCGGAGACCGCAAGGCTCAGAAGAAATTGCTTGGCTGGGCGGAGGGGACAGGCCCCGCCAACGTCAATTTCATCCTAGCCGATGCGAAAGGGCATTTGGAAGTGAAGTCCGACGGTGTCTATCGCCATACTGGATTCATGCTCATCGTCAAATAGGCTAGACCGGCAAAAGACTTGGGGGCGGTTTGAACGCAACGCCATTTGAGGGCGCGCGCATAACTGCCATTTGCATTCCTCTCTTTTCGCTCGACATGGTAAATTCAACCAAATGGTTATAAACCAAATGGGTGAATTTCCATGATTTGAATTTTCCCTCTTGTGCGGCGGGGAGGGTGTTTGGTATAATCGTGCGCGTCAGGACAGAAAGCGAAAAATGTAGGTGAAAAAGACAGATCGTGAAACCATCGCGGCCACTACTTCGGCTTCGCGGGTTGTTTCCGTCCATGCGGCGAAAGCGCCGCCCGTAGAATCAGTTCCAGAACCAATAAACGTCGATGCCATACGTTCACGAATCCTAACGGTCCGTGGTGTTCAGGTCATGCTTGACCGTGACCTCGCGGAACTTTATGGCGTGCCGACGAGCCGTCTCAATGAACAAGTGAAACGAAACAGTGAACGCTTCCCCGAGCGTTTCATGTTCCAGTTGTCAAGGAGTGAAACGTCAAACTTGATATCGCAAAATGCGACATCAAGTTGGGGAGGTCTACGCAAGCTTCCATACGCCTCTACAGAACAGGGCATAGCCATGCTTGCAACGGTCTTGCGAAGCAAGACAGCAATCAATGTCAGTATCCAGATCATGGATGCTTTTGTGGCCATGCGCAGGGCATTGGCATCGCTTGCCCCTGTAATGGCAAGAATCACGGAGACGGAACGTCTCCAGCTGGAAGAAAAAACAGCAAGGCTGGCCGACCAAAAAAGAAATGAAGAAAGGTTCGACGTTATTTTCAAGGCAATGGAGGGTGAAGACTTCCCGCCGCAGAAGGTGTTCTATGACGGGCAGATATTCGACGCATTCGAGCAGATGAAGAAGTTTGTGTGCATGGCGAAACAGGAACTGATCATCATTGACCCGTACTTCGCCGATTCCGTTCTGCCGCTCATTGCGCAGAAACGTCAGGGAGTGACAGTGGTCGTGGTGAAGAACTCGCGGAACCGGCTCCTTCACGCCGTCGATGTGTCACGGTTCAACTCGCAGTACGGAAACTCGCTGACGGTCAAGACCTCGGACAAGTTTCACGACCGCTTCCTCATCATCGACAAAACAACGCTCATCCACGTTGGAGCATCTCTCAACCATCTTGGAAAGAAATGCTTCGCCTTCTCGTCAATGGACAAGTCCAACATCCCCGACATCGTGGCGAGGATTTGAATATTTCGAATGATGCACTCGACAGGCATTTCGCTTTATCCGTGGCACTTTCTCGCCAGATTATGTTATAAAGTGACACGGATAAATGGAATCATTGAAACTTGACTTTATGTCCAAAGAAGATGCATGAGCGAATCGGTTGGGTTTATTTTGATGAAGCGGCGGCGAAGGTCGGCACGCCGAAGAACCTGCGGTAGGCATTGCAGAAGTACTGCGGCGGTCCCGCGAGTGACACGGTGGTTGCGTTGGCTGCGAAAATCTGGTAGAATCTTTTCCATGAAAAACATTGTCTTATTGACGGCATTGGCAGCGTGTGCGTTGAGCGCTAACGCAAGCGAGTATTTCGTCGCCACGAATGGATGCGACGAGGCTGACGGTTCGGCGACGAGTCCGTGGCGCACGATCCAGCGCGCGGCGGATGTCGCGATGGCGGGCGACGTGGTGACGATACGAGGCGGTGTTTATCGAGAGTGGGTGAAGCCCGTGAATGCGGGGCGCGCCGATGCGCCGATCACATATCGTGCCGCGAAGGGCGAGAAGGTGGTTGTTACCGGCGCCGATCCCGTGACCGGCTGGACGCGGCGTTTGGACGGTCTGTGGATGGCGACGTTGCGCTACGATTCTTTCCGCGGCATGAATCCCTTCACCGACAACATCTTCGGCGACTGGTTTGATTCGCGTGGCGGCTACCACTTGCGTTCGTGGATGATCCAAAACGGCAAGGCGCTCACCACGCATTCAGTGCGGCACTTCTGGGACCAAAGCGCGCACGGAGGAAAGCCCGTCGTGAACGTGGAGGCCATATTCGTCGGTTCGCGCAAGCTGCCGGGATTGGGTCGGAAGCGGGAGTGCGAGACGAGCGTGCGCGTCGATCTCACCGAGAAGGAATCCCGGACGCTCACCTTCCGGACATCCTCCGAAAAACTGGATGCGGAGTTGATGGTTTTCGACAAGGCCGCGCCGAAAGAACTGCTTGCCCGCGCGTCGCTGCCGGCAACTGGCAGCTGGGATAAATTCACCGACGTGAAGCTGACGCTGCCGGATTCCGCCGCGAACGTGAAGGAGCTGATCCTGATGATCCAATTCGGCGGGCACTCGTACAAGTACGACGCCGCCGCGAAACTCCTGCCGCCCGGCCATGCGGCGCTGATTCCGGGCATGGTGACGGGACGCATCATCGCGGCGTTTGAGCAGGACCCCAACGTGTGCGTGCCGGAACTTGTCACGCGTCCCGCGTGCTTCTACCCGATCGAGACGCACCGCGACTACATCACCCTGCGCGGCATCGCGTTCCTGAACGCCGCGCCGAACTGGGGCACGGCCAACGGCGAGCAGGTGGGCGTGGTGGGCACCAACTGGAGCCGGGGATGGCTGATCGAGGACTGCGAGGTGTCCGGCTCCTCCTGCGACGGCATCACGCTCGGCAAGTTCGGCGACGAGTACGACAACTCCGGTCCGTTCGTGTACTGCTACTACGACACGATCAAGCGCGCCGCGAGCAACGGCTGGGATCGTATCGGACACCACGTCGTGCGCCGGTGCAAGGTGTCCGAATGCGGACAGACGGGCATCCACAGCTCCCTCGGCGCGCCGTTCTCCGTGATCGAGGACTGCGAGATCTTCCACTGCAACTGGAAAAAGCCGTTTTTCGGCTGCGATCAGGCGGGGTTGAAGCTGCTCTGCTCCGTTGGCGTGACGATCCGCGGGAACCGCATCCACCACAACGGCGGCTGGGCGGGAATCTGGCTCGACTGGATGGCGCAGGGCGTGCGCGTCTCCGGCAACACGCTGTGGCTGAACAAGTGCGACTTGTTCTTCGAGGTCGACCACGGCCCGATCCTCGTGGAGGGCAACACCTGCCTTTCGTCTGTGGCGGCAAGGACCTGTTCGCAGGGCATTGCCTACGTGGGCAACAGGATGTGGGGCAAGTTCATCACCTTCAACGAGCGGCGCTGCACGCCGATCTTCAAGCCGCACTCCGTGACGCTCGACTCGATCGACCGCGTGCCATGCGGGAGCGGCGGACACGTTTTCATCAACAACATCCTTGCGCATGACCCGCATTTCCCGAAGGAACTCTTCCCCAGCCGGTTCGAGGACAACTGGATGATTCCGCCCGAATGCTGGAAGGGGAACGAGACGACGGGCGAATGCGAGATCACGCCGCCCGCAGGGTCAAAGAGGCCCGACTTCAAGCCAGTTGACGCGAAGCGCCTCGGCAAGCCCGTCTTTGTGGATCAGGAGTTCCCCGAGCCGATAATCAGCAAGCCCAGGTTATGTAAGGATTAGGGGAAACAGTGTTGATTGATGGGTGCTTGATACTTCGGCAAAAATCATGTATAATATGAGCGCTTTGGAAAATAAGAGATTGTTTATCGTGAATGGAAACACTAAATCGCTCTGTTTTTAGTGTTTCCAGACACTAAAAACAGAGGTGATGACATGAATGAAAGTGACATAGCGCTTCTATCGGAGGCCATGCAGCGACGTCTCGCGAAGACGTCGCTGGCGTTTCATCGCAGCATGTTCGGGAAGATTGAATGGGGGGACAGGCTGCTCTGCATTAAGGGACCTCGCGGCGTTGGAAAGACGACGATGATGATGCAGCGAATGAAAGAGGAATTCGCCAGAACGTCAAAGGCGTTCTATGTGTCGCTGGACAATCTTTTCTTTGCACGTCATTCTCTCCGCGAGGTTGCGGACTGGCACTATAAGAATGGTGGGACGCATCTTTTCGTGGACGAAGTTCACCATGTAAAGCACTGGCAGACTGAAATCAAGAACATCTACGACGACTATCCCGATCTTTCGATAGCGTATTCCGGTTCGTCAATGCTGCGGATCGACCGTGCACAGGGCGATCTCTCGCGTCGGCAGATGGTCTATCGCCTTGACGGACTTTCCTTTAGGGAGTACCTTGCCTTTGAGGGGGTGGTGGAATTCCCGAGGTTGTCGCTTGAGGAACTGTTGGCAGACCATGTGCGCCTCGCGACGGAAATCGTCGGGAAGGTCAAGATACTTCCGCTGTTCAAGACATACCTTCGACGTGGCTACTATCCGTTCTACAAGGAGGTGCGGAATGGATACGAGTTCCGTATACGTGAAATCGTGGATGAAGTGCTGGAGAAGGACTACCCGGCGATAGAGGAGGTCAGCATCGCCACGATACGGAAGACGCGCAAGATGCTCATGGTGCTTGCCGCGTCCTGTCCGCAGACGCCGAACATGTCACGGCTCTATCAGGAGCTTGAGACTGATCGGAACCAGGGGCTGAAGATGCTGTCCGCGCTTGAGGACGCAGGGCTTCTCAAGCTCCTTTCCACTGAGTCGAAGAAGGTCAAGGCGATGTCGCGTCCGGACAAGATCTACTGCGACAACACGAACCTCATGCATGCATTGCACCCGGCGTCAGACGTCGGCACGGAGCGAGAGACGTTTTTCCTTAACCAGTTGTCCGTCGTACACGACGTGACATATCCGGCGAAGGGTGACTTCCTCGTTGACGGAAAGTTTCTGTTCGAAGTTGGTGGCGTCGGCAAGAGCTTCTCGCAGATTGCGGACATCTCGAACAGTTATGTCGTGAACGACGACGTTGAGATCGGTTTCGGTAGCAAGATTCCGCTGTGGCTTTTCGGGTTTCTGTACTGAGAAAGATTCTTCGACCTGGAATGGTCGGAGGAATTGACGAATGAAGGTTAATTTTGGTTTCTGCGCGCCGCGTAAAGTAGCTGACAAGAAGAAAGGACGCCATTTGATGAATCGATATGAAACGATGCCGTATGTGCGGTGTGGACGAAGCGGACTCAGGCTTTCGCGCGTCGCGTTCGGACTTTGGCACAACTTCGGGACGTATGACGATGCCGCGAACATGGCGCGGCTTGTTACGCGCGCGTTTGATCTCGGCATTACCCATTTTGACCTCGCGAACAACTACGGTCCGGAGCCGGGTTCGGCAGAGGAGAATTTCGGACGCCTTCTCAACTCGGAACTGAAGGGCCATCGTGACGAGCTAAGCGTGACAACGAAGGCGGGGCATCCCATGTGGCCGGGGCCGTACGGCGACTGGGGCTCGCGCAAGTCGTTGATTGCGAGTCTCGACCAGAGCCTCAAGCGCATGAAGATCGACTATGTCGACATCTTCTATTCCCACCGTCCCGACCCCGAGACGCCGCTCGAGGAGACGATGGGCGCACTCTCGGACATCGTGCGCGCGGGCAAGGCGCTCTACATCGGCATCTCGAAATATTCGGCGGCGCAGACACGCGAAGCGGCGGCGATCTTGAAGCGCAACGGCACGCCGCTCCTCATCCATCAGTTCCGCTACAACATGTTCACGCGCGGCATCGAATCAGACGGCCTTCTCGACGCGCTTGAAGAAGTCGGAGCGGGCGGCATTTGCTTCTCTCCGCTTGCGCAAGGGCTTCTCTCGTCGCGTTACCTTGGCGGCATTCCCGCCGACAGCAGGGCGGCGAAGAACGCTTTTCTGAAGGCCGACACCATCACCTCGGAGAAGCGCGCGCAGCTTCTGAGGCTCAACGCCTTCTCCGCAGCACGCGGCTTGACACTTTCGGAACTCGCTCTCCAATGGGTTCTCCGTGACCGGCGCGTCACATCTGTTCTGATGGGCGCGAGCCGCATCAGCCAGCTTGAGGAAAACCTCGGCTTCCTCCAAAAGCCCGATCTCTCTTCCGCCGACATTGAGGAAATCGAAGGTTTGCTGTGAGGGGAGTCGTCATGTTCAATCAAATTGCCTGGCAACTCTACGGCTAAGAAACCCCGAAAAACTCCGTGTGATACCGCATCTGCCACGCAAAAATCTGATATAATACTGCGCAGGAGAAAAGAAAAATGGGCGAAAGAATAGATCTGGTTAAGAGGGCGTTAGCGGGAGAGGCCGTTGAACGCATCCCCGTGATGGCGCACAACTTCCTGATGGCTGTGCGCGAGGCGGGCTTCACGCAGAAGCAATTCCGCGAGAGCCCCGACGTGATGGTGAAGGCCATGACCGAGGCGACGATGAAGTACGACCTCGATTGCGTGCTCCTGGACGTCGATACGGCGCTTCTCGCCTCGGCGTGCGGCGCGGACGTGATGTACCCCGACGACCTTGCCGCCGTCGCGAAGGGAACGCAGCCCGTGCCGATCGAGGAATTGCCCGACAAGGTGAAGGATGTTGACCTCCTCGCGTCTCCGCGTGTCCGCCACTACCTTGAGGCCGCCGAACGCCTCGTACAGTGGGGCAACGAGAACGACCGCTTCATCCGCATCAACGCCGACCAGGGCGCGTTCTCGCTCGCGTGTATCCTCACGGGCATGGACGAGTTCATGATGGATCTTCTCGACGAGGACTACGAAGAGGACATCAACCGTCTTCTCGACGCCACGTACTCCGTCGCGCTCAAGATGCACGAGCTGTGCTTCGCAACGGGCGCGCACATGACGAGCTACGGCAACAGTTCCGAAGGGTGCAGCGTCATCTCCCCCGCATGTTTCCGCCAGTTCGCGAAGGAACGCGAAACGCGCCTCGCCGCCGATCTCAAGGCGCGTGGCATCCCGTACCTCTGCCATATCTGCGGCGACGTGAATCCGATTCTCCCCGATCTCGTTGAGACGGGTTGCCCCGCGTTCGAGCTTGACTGGAAGACGGACGCCAACCGCGTCTTTGAAGTCGCGCACGGGAAGTTCACGCTCTCCGGCAACGTCGATCCCGCGCTCTTTGTCACAGGCACGCCCGACGAGGTATACGCGGCGGCGCGGAAGGTCTGCGATATTTTCCGTGGCAAGGGCGGACTTGTCCTCTGCTCTGGCTGCGCGCTCGGTCCGCAGACGAAGAGTGAGAACCTCCAGGCATTCGTCCGCGCCGCGCGAGACTGATGTGGGGAACAACAGAAAACACGTCCCTTTGAAAGGATGATTCTATGAAAAATCTCCTCACTACCAGTGTCGCGCTTGTCGCGACGGGTTTTCTGTCGATGTCGCTTGCGGCGTTTGCCGCGCCGCCGCCGACCGCCACGATCATACCCGCGCCACAGGAGATGCGGGTTACGGGCGGCGAGTACTGGGTGACGAAGCCGCCGAAGATGGAGAAGGTCGACGGCATCCCGCCGGAGGGGTACGAGCTTTCCATCCGTCCGGACGGCATGACCATTCGCTACTCGGATGACGCGGGCGCATACTACGCGAAGATGACGCTCTTCCACATGGGGCGGACGGATACGCAGAAGAAATGCAAGGTCTATCCGTGCGTGGAAATCAAGGACGCGCCGAAGTTCAAATGGCGCGGCGTCCACTTCGACGACGCGCGCCACTTCTTCGGCAAGGAGGTCGTGAAGCGCACGCTTGAGCAGATGTCGTGGTTCAAGTTCAACGTGTTCCACTGGCACATCACGGACGACCAGTCGTGGACGCTCGAGATCCCTGAGTTCCCCGAGCTCGTGAAGTACGGCGACGAGTGGGTGACGCGCAAGGGACAGAAACCGCGTTCCTTTGGCGAGAAGGTGGGGCCGTTCTACTACACCGCGAACGACGTGAAGGAGATCCTCGCCTACGCGAAGGCGCGGCACATCACCGTGGTGCCGGAGATCGAGTTCCCCGGACACTTCCTCTGCGCGCTCTGCGCGTATCCCGAGCTGAGCTGCGATCCCAACGACATCCTGAAGCACGGACGCCAGCCGCTGTCGCGCGGAGTCCTCAACAGCGTGATGTGCGTGGGCAATCCCGACGCCATCCGTTTCGTCGAGAAGGTGCTGGACTACGTGTGCGAGCTGTTCCCCTCCGAGGTCATCCACATCGGCGGCGACGAGTGTCCCCGCCGCGCATGGACGAAGTGTGCGAAGTGCCAGGCGTTCATCAAGGAGAAGGGGTTGAAGGGTGTGGAGGACATCCAGCCATGGCTCACGCGGCACTTCGTGGAATACCTCGCGAAGAAGGGACGCCGCACGATTGGCTGGGATGAGATATTCGTGGACTCCAAGAACCAGAACGCCAAGGGCAACGCATTCACGTCCATGCTCCCGAAGACGACAATGGGCATGTGCTGGCGCAACCACGGCGCGGGCGCGCTCGCGGCGAACAAGGGTTACGAAATCGTGCGCTGTCCCACGTCGCACTGCTACTTCGACTACAGGCAGGGGCTCCCCGAGGACCCCTACATCTACATCGGCGGGAAGCTCCCCCTCGCACGCGTCTATCAGTTCGATCCGTTAGTCGGCGTCGAGCCGGAGGCGCGCAAGAACGTGGTGGGTGGACAGTGCTGCAACTGGACTTCGCACACGTGGAACCGCTACGACATGGAGTGGAAGCTCTGGCCACGCGGGTTTGCGATGGCGGAGGTGTTGTGGACGTATCCCGATCCGAAGAAGCGCGACTTCAATGAGTTCGCGTCGCGCGCGGCGGAGTACCGTCGGCGTCTGATCCACTCCCATGTCAACTGCGCCCCGCTGAAGTAGGAAAGAATGAAACGTATGTCTGGTAAAACAATCGTGAGAGCCGTGCTTGTCACGGTGGGACTGCTTTGCGGTGCGACCGTGGCCGGTGAGCGCGAGATCATCCTTGCCGAGCGCGGGAAGGAGGCGGCGTTCGCCATCGTAATCCCGAAGACGGCCGGGGCGTCGGTGAAGTACGCCGCCGAGGAGCTGCGCGACTACGTGCGCGGGATGACGGACGTGGAGCTGCCGGTGGTTGCCGATGGCGAGCAGGCCGTCGCCATGCATGCGGTGTATTTGAGCGACGATGGCGGTAGGGCGGCCTCGACGAGGCCGCCGCAGACGGCTGTTTCATCGAAACCGCCCTACCAGGACGACTCATTCCGAATCTTCGCCAACAAGGGAAACCTCTACGTCGTCGGCGGGAAGCGCGGCGTGCTGTACGGCGTGTACGAGCTGCTTGAGACGTATGGCGGCGTGGGCTGGTTCTCGAGCTGGCGCACCGTGGTGCCGAAGCGCGACAGGTTCGCCATCCCGGCAAACCTCGACGACACGCAGCGTCCGGCGTTCGCCATGCGCTCGACCTCGTGGTGGGATGTTCGCGCGCACAGTCCGACGAACGTCCAGAACGTCGCCTTCGCCGCGCATCTGCGTCTCAACGGCGACCGCAACATCCCGCGCGGGGAAGCGGGCGAGAAGTACGGCGGCGCGCCGTACTTCTTCGGCGGCGGACTCGGCGCGTGCCACACGTTCAAC
>CADCOC010000127.1 GCA_902802945.1 uncultured bacterium
GGAGTGCCACAGCCTCGCGTTTGGCGGCAGCCCATTTGCCTATTGCGATCCAGCCGCCATGCCAAGCCTCAAGCAGACGCAGTTCGACGAGTTCGAGGGATTTGTTGACAAGGCGATTTTGCAGGCGAAACTGCTACGCACGCGCCAAAGATCAGGCCAATGACCACACCATCCACCGCCCGCGTGGCGGTAGTGGCGCTTCATTAGGGGTGGCGGGCTTCCAAGCCCGCAAATCCCTGGCGGGCCTCCGCGCCCGCCCCATTGGCCATTGGCAACATTTCCACATTGGCAACATTTTCACAGTTCCGCTCGTCTCACGTCTCACACCACCTCACCCACCCGCAAAAACTTCCCTCAAAAAACTTTTTTCGCGCGTACCCTTGCGCAGCCGCCTACGATTTGATACACTACTGCCATCTCGACCGCCTCGCCTCTCTTGCTGTAAGGCATGATGCGCATATTTGGCGGCCTTTTTTTATGCAGAAAAAAAAGAGGCTTCGTGCATGAGTGTGGGTCGGTTCATGCAATGAAATGATTGTTAGAGTGCTTGAAGCCCCCACCCTGTGGGAGCTGGTGCGTTGTGAACAGGCGGCCGTCATGCCGCCTGTTTGCAACGCACGGCTTTTTCATGTGCGGCATGGGTTGTGAACAGCCGCACGGCCGGCCAGCGCGCTTGCGACGCTGGCTGGCCGGACGGGCGGCTGTTTGCAACCCGCCATGGCCAAAGACTTACGGGCGGAGACCCCATTCCCCCTTGACAAAAGCCATCCGAGGTTCCATTCTGTGTTTTTGCACCACAACAAAAAGGAACACCCGGATGACGGTGAATAGATTACTACGAGAGCTGCTCAATGTCAAGGGGGCCAGCGTGGCCGGCTTTGACCTGAGGGAGCACGAGGGCGGCGCAAAGACGCTGGTCGTACACGTGCGCCTGTACAAGCGCGACAAGTGGCGGTGCCCCGTGTGCGGGCGCAAGTGCCCCGTGCACGACTACGTCTGCGGCGAGGCCTTCTGGCGCGGCATGGACTTCGGCCCCGTCAGGGTCGTGGTCGGCTCGCGGGTGCCGCGGGTCTGCTGCCCCGGGCACGGCGTGCTGACGGCGGGCGTGCCGTGGGCGAAGCCCAACTCGAGGTTCACGCTGGACTTCGCCTACTCGGCGGCGTGGATGGTCAAGTGCGGCCTCAGCAGGAGCCGCGTGGCCGAGCGGCTGGACATCGACTGGAAGACCGTCGGGCGGCTCGTGGAGCTCGTGTGGCGCGACCTCGAGCCGGACGTCGGGAAGCGCTTCGACGGCCTGAGGAAGATCGGGATCGACGAGACGAGCTACAGGAAGGGGCACAGCTACATCACCACCGTCGTGAACCACGAGACGAACACGGTGATATGGGCCTGCGAGGGACACGGCAAGGAGGTCGTCGACAAGTTCTTCAAGGAGCTGACGCCGGAGCAGCGGGCGTCGATCGAGGTCGTCACGGGCGACGGCGCGCGGTGGATAACCGACTCGTGCGCGGAGCACTGCCCTGGCGCGAAGAGATGCCTCGACCCGTTCCACGCCGTCGAGTGGGCCAACGCCGCGCTGGACGCGGTCAGGGTCGAGGCCTGGCGGCGCGCGCTGGAGAAGTGGCGGGGGATGGGGAAGCCGAAGAACGGGGACAGGGAGGCCAAGGAGGCCCGCAGGGCGGCGAAGCAGGCTGCGGACGACATCAAGCACTCGAAATACGCGCTCGGCAAGAACCCGGAGAACCTCACTCCCGGCCAGCAGGAACGGCTCGCCGTGATCCAGGCCGGAGACGGCGCGCTGAGCCGCGCCCACGCCATGAAGGAGCAGCTGCGGCTCATCTTCAAGATGACCGACGCGGACGAGGCGGCGGCGGCCATTGACAGGTGGACCGCACGTGCGCAGAGATGCCGCATCCCGGCGTTCGTCGAGCTGCAGCGCAAGATAAGGCGCCACCGCGAGCACATCATCAATGCAATCCGCTATCACGTCAGCAACGCCAGGATTGAGGCGTTGAATAACAAGATAAAGCTGCTCATCAGAGTCGCCTACGGCTTCCGGAACATCGACACGATGATCGCGCTCGTAATGCTGTTCTGCTCGAACATCACAATCCCGTGGCCCAGTTGCAACGCTCCGATGCGCATGAACAAAGGGAAATCTCGTCAGGAGGTGGCATGAACCGACCCACACTCATGCACGAAGAGTCAAAAAAAACCTACAGCAAGCCTTCCCTTGACGTGGATCAGCAAATCGCGCTATTCGCAGCGCGAGGGTTGGCGATTGACGTGCCATTGGAATCCGCAGCCTCGTACCTTTCCACCGTAAACTACTACCGCTTCACTGGCTATTCCATCCCTTTTCAGATAGACCGAGAGACCTTCAAGAAAGATGCCAAGTTCTCCGACGTACAGGCCGTGTATTCCTTTGATAGGGCTTTGCGAACCATTGTGTTCTCGGCCGCCGAGGCTGTCGAGCTTACGTTCAGGACGATCCTCGCCCGCGAATTCACGCGCAAATACGGCCCGCTTGGCTACCTTGACCCTGCGAATTTCCCTAACAGTCAACATCATGCCGAATGCCTCAAGTGGCTTGAAAAGGAATTTGAAAGGTCCAATGCGCTCTGCGCCGCGCATTTCAAGGCTAATTACGACAATCCGCCACTTTGGGCGCTCGTGGAAGTCGCGTCGTTCGGAACGCTCGTGAGATTCTTCAAGTCCCTTGAGCGCTGTGACCAGAACATTGTATCAAGTGTCTATTCCATGCGCGGCGACATCCTTGCAAGCTACATGCAGCATGTGTCAGTCTTGCGGAATATGTGCGCCCATCACGCGCGCTTGTACGACCAGCGGTTCTACTCCTTCAAGCCTCTCAAAGAATGGAAGCCCCTTAACGTTCAGGACACGAGAGCGTTCTTCTATCATTGCGCACTGCTGTATCGCCTAATGTCGCCGACGGACGCCGCGTGTTTCGACCGCAATGCCTGGAAAAAAGAGCTTTGTGTCTTTCTTGATAAAATGCCTGTGTCTCCATCATGCGATCCCCATCGCTGTGCAGCAGTACCGCTAACTCCGATCAATTCACCGCTTTGGATATAACCCTAATCTCTCATCCACCTTTGTGCCCTTTGCGTTCTTTGTGGCTAAAAACCATTCCCCGCGCCCGCCCCATTGGCCATTGGCAACATTGGAACTGGCAACATTTCCACATTGGCAACATTTTCACTACGCTCCTGTACAGGCCATCCGGGATTTGGTATACTGCCAGCCATGAGACAAGCACTCGCCATATCCATAGCCGATCCGGCGGACGTTTTCGTTGGCAAATCGAATGCGCCTGCCGCCGTCCGCGCGCCCGCTCGCGGGCGACTCGGCGCGGGTGAGGCTCGGGCGAGGGGCTGGACTTCGGCGGGCGAAAAAAATCTGCGAAGGCGGTTCCAGAGGCCTGAAAGCCCAGAAAACCCAATAAAACAAGGGGGTTCCGCGTTGCGGCATCCCCGGAACGGACAAAAAGGGCCAATAAAAAATTTTAAAGATTTTTTGCTTACCCCGTTGACAGGCCACAAAAAATGGTCTATACTTCCCACCGCTTAGGCAAATTGTAGAGTGGTTCTGCACAAGCCAAGGCACCGCGCCCGGCGGTTCTGGGCAAAAACAAAGGAAACAGAAAATGAAGAAACTTATGTTTGCAGCGGTTGCGGCCGCAGCCGGCAGCCTGATGGCTATTGAGTCGGCAAACGTTGTCGGCTAAAACTAGACGATGTGAAGAAAAGCCAATAAATACGGGGTTTTCTTGATATGACCGCTTGACTCATACTGGTTTATACTGTACTATGTGCGGCGTTTTGAGGGCAATCTGGCCTTCGAGCGTCTTTTTTTGTGCAATAGAGCACCAATCTAGGCAAAAGGACATACGATGAGCAACGAGCAGTTTGAGGATGGCCGTGTGGAAACGGCAGGGAAAGGCGGTTCGGTGACGATAAACCAGTCGCCGAAAACGCCATCGGTGACGATAAACCAGTATGGTGATGACGGAGCTGTGGCGGTAAACCAGTCCGAACAGGACGGGCAGAACGTGAACTGTGGCGCTAAACCAGTGGGGGAAGGTTCGACGGTGGCGATAAAACAGTCCGGCGATACACACTCTATGATTACCCCTTCTGACGAGGGACATTCGGAAGCGGCGGATGGCGGGAATAATGAACCGGCTGGCGAGGGGTCGGAAGCGGCGGATGGCGGGAATAATGAACCGGCTGGCGGGAGTTCGGAACCGGCTGGCGGGCGGAAGGTTCGGGCGAAGGAGACGAGGCGGAGGCGCAGCAAGGGGCTGGGCGGCCTCCAGCTGGAGAAGACGGGAATTTGGACGGTGCGGTGTCTGATCAACGGGAAGCGGGTGAGCAAGTCCACTGGGACGCGGGACAGGGAGGAGGCGGAGCAGTTCGCGAAGCGGTTCCTCGCCCCATACGTTAAGGACGACGCGGCCCGGACTTTCGAGAACATCCAGGCCGCCGTGATGACCGAGCGGCAGCTTGCCGAGATGCGCGAGGCCGAGGGACCGCAGCTGAAGCTGGCGGACGCCTGGGGCGAGTACGAGAAGTCGCCCATGCGGCGCGACCTCGCCTCCTCGACGCTGGACGGCAAGAGCCAGGTGTGCCGGATGTTCGTCGAGTACATGGGGCGGGTGTTCCCGGAGGTGACGGAGGTGAGGCACGTCACGCGGTTCCACACCGAGAACTACCTGAACTACCTCCGCAAGGACACTTCCGCCTCAACCTACAACAACCGCCTGTGCGTCCTGCGGGAGGTGCATCGGACGATCATGGAGAAGGCGGCGGCGAAGTCGAACCCGTGGGAGGGATTCCCCCTCCGCCCGGACGACTCGCACACGCGCCGCGAGCTGACCGTTGAGGAGCTGGCGCGGCTCGTGGACGTGGCCACCCGCGAGGGGCCTGAATGGCGCACCCTCTTCGGCATCGCGATGTACACCGGGATGCGCCTCGGCGACTGCTGCAAGCTCACGTGGTCGGAGGTGGACATCGTCCGCTCGATCATCCAGAAGATCCCGGAGAAGACCAAGAAGTACCGCAAGGGGCGTCCCGTGACGATCCCGATCCACAAGGTGCTGGCCGACCTCCTGATGCAGACGCCCGTCGATAAGCGGACGGGCTACGTGCTTCCGACCGTCGGGGCGTGGGCGGCAAGCGGGTCGAGCGGCATGGGGCGCGTCCACCACCGCATCGGAAAGATATTCAAGAACGCGGGCATCGTGATGTCCGTGGAGGTCAAGGGCCGCTCCCACAAGGCCCCGGAGGCGACGTTCCACAGCCTCCGCCACACGTTCGTCTCGATGTCCGCCAACGCGGGCGTGCCCCTGCACATCGTCCAGGCCATCGTCGGACACGAATCGACGGCGATGACCCGCCACTACTACCACGAGAACGTGGCCGCCCTCCAGCAGGCGGTCGAGGCGATCCCCTCCATCAGCGAGACCGGCGACGTGAGCGAGGGAGCGGTCGCCCCGCCGGACGCCGGGCGGATGCGCCCCGCGTACGCCCCGCAGGCGGCCGCAGACGCGTTCCGCAAACTCCCCCCGCCGCAGCCCGCCACCGTCCTGCCAAGCCCGCAGGGGGCGGGAAATGGGGAACGGGGAGCGGGGAACGCGGAACCGGGAGCCGGGAACGTGGAGTCGGCGGAGGTGGTGGAGCCCACCACCGTCGTGGGCGCGGACGGCGTGGAGCGCGCAAACCCGCACGCGGAGGCACCGCTTGCCGGACGGAGCGCGGAGAAGAACGCCCTCCGGCGCGAGGGCAAGCTCGCCGCAGTCGAGGCGGCGAACGCGGACGCGGTCCGCCTCGGCGGCTGGGGCGAGGACGGCGGGGCGGCGTCCCCGCTGCCCGCGCTCAACCGCCGCCAGCGCAACCAGTGGATCGGACGGTGCGTCCGCCGGTGGTGCCAGCAGAAGAAGGCGTCCCTCCTCGAAGGGACGTCGAAGCTCGTCGCGAACGGCGGATACCGCTTCCTGCAGGAACTGTGGGAGCGGGGCGTTCCCATCGCCCTGGAGGACGCGATTGACGCGCTGGACGTGTATTTGAGCGCACGGGAGGGATGAGGTTTCAGCCACGGAGAACACAAAGGGCGCAAAGAGTTTCAGGTATGAGCGACGAGGGAAAATACATCGGGCGGTGGATGCACAGGCTGAAGCTGCACTTCCGCGTCTGGCCGAAGTGGAAGGAGGCGCACGACGCCATCGCCTCGATGAAGACGATCACCGTCAACGGAATGCGCATCAACGACGACGGGCTGCCGGAGGTCTGGCACACGAACGCACACGGGAGCTGGGGATGCGCGTTCGAGATGTCCGAGGACGACTTCGACGTGCTGACGGCGATCCCCAAGGCCGGGGCGCGGCTTCCGCTGCGCAAGGGCGACATGACGATCCACGCGCCCGGCACGTTCGACAGCCGCGTCAAGAAGGAGTGCTGGCTGGAGGTGCCCGTGTTCGCCTACCACGACGCGCCCGAGGCGATGGCGACGCTGTGGGGGCGCGGATGGAAACAGGCCGCCCCGCACGAGGTCGCCGGCACGACGCCGGAGGACGCGCTCGGACAGGCGGGCGCGCCCTGCGGGAGGATCGTGTTCTTCGAGCGCGACGAGGACATCGACGAGGACGTGATCTTCCGCGAGGTGGTCGAACACGACGCGATGATCGTTCTGAACCGGCGTCCGGTTCATCCTGGCGGAACGGGCGTATCGGCTGAGACCGGCAAGAGGCTCGTCCGGCGGGCGCGCTTCTGGACCGTGCCGGGGCGAAGGCCGTGGGAGGACGGCGGGGCGCTGCGCGGCTACCAGTTCCCGGACAGGATCGTGCGCTGGCATCCCTGCGCGGGCGGGGCGAGCCGCGATGAGGTGCAGTCCGCGCGCCTGCGCCTGATGCACGAGACGGTGCGCGAGCAGGGACGCGCCAGCCGACGGACGTACTTCCTCGAAAAGACGGTGGACCGCTTCGCGGAACGCGTCGGCATGAGCCGCCAGCGCGTCGTGTCGCGCTTCCTCGACGACGGCGTGGTCGACTGGCTCATGCGGAGCGTGGAGGCGGTGCAGCCCGTTCCGGGCAGGGACGCCAATTCGCTCCTCCGTGGCCGCGTAAGCGATGCGGTGGAGGCGCTGGAATTTTATTACAGGGCCGTGGAGGGAATGGCCGAACGCAGTTCGGCCATCAATGCTGGAGGGAGGGACTTGGCATGATGGGTGAGATCTCATGGAGCGGAAAAGCCGGCGGACGGCGAGAGCGGAAGCACCCTCCGAACTGCACGGTGAGCGACCTCGCGCCGTCGCGGTTCCTGGCGTTCAGGGCGAAGCAGAGGGAGGTCGAGGCGAAGTACGGATTCCGCCTCGGCGTGCCCTGTCGGACGCCGGAGCAGCGCGAGGGACACCGCCGCTACATGAGCGACTGGCAGCGACGCTACAGGGCGGAGCGGCCCGTGGAGGAGCGTCGGGCGTACATGAACGCATGGCACCTCCGCAAAAGACTGGAGAAGCGTCTTGGACGCATCCCGACGGAAGACGAGATCGCCGCAGAGATCGCCGCGAAGGAGGAGAGGCGCGTCCGACACGAGGAACGGTGCGTCGCCGCGAAGGAGCGCTATGGCTTCACGCTCGGAACCGTGCCGCTGGAGATGTCGCTGGAGGAGGCGGAGGCGCGGAAGCGGTACGAAAACGAATGCAGCAGGGAGTGGCGCAAGGCACACGCCGAGAGGGTGCGCGAACTCCGCCGCCAGAGCTACCAGCGCACAAAGGAGGCCGCGAAGCGGAAACGCGAAGCCGCCGCTGCCCGGCGCGAGAGGTGTCTCGCCGCGCTCGCCAAGGCCAGGGAGCGACAGCGGGAGCTGCGGGAGGAGGCGAAACGCCTGGAGCGGGAGAGACGACGCCGGGACGCGCTCGAACGGTTCGGCTGCGACATCGATGCGAAGCCGCGCACGGCGGAGGAGCGCCGGGCGCAGAACCTGTACTGGCTCACCGTGGCGCGGGAGAAATGCTCCGAGCAGAGGGCGAGGCGCAAGAAGAAGCGCGAGGAGGCGGAGCGTCGGAAGCGCGAGGCCGCACGGACCGTCCGCGAAAAGCGCATCCGCGAACGCGAAGAGGCGCAAGCCGCCCGCGTTGCGGAAATACGCAACGCCCGCGAGACTTTCGCCGCAGAACGCGAGGCGAACCGGGCCGCGTATCTCGCCGCGAAGGCGGAGCGCGGGGAACGGGGAGCGGGGAACGGGGAACGGGGAATGGGGAATGGGGAACGGGGAATGGGGAACGGAGAACGGGCGGCGGTGCCGCGTTCGCCGTCGTTCATCATCCCGCCCGTCGAGCCGCCCGGCGGCAAGATCGGAACCGGCGGCGGGGACGATGACGACTGGGAGCGGCGGATGCGCGAGGAGGCGGAACAGGCCGCGCGCAGGGCCAAGGAAGCGGAGCGCGAGGCGTTACGCAAGGCGAAGGCGGCGGAGCGCCTGGCGGCGAAACAGGCCAAGCAGGAGGCGCGCAAGGCGGAAGCCGCCGAGCGGGAGGCGCTGCTCAAACAGGCGTATGCAAAGTTCGCGTACAAGGTGACCGCCTACAAGAACGGCTTGGAAAGGGCGCGGCGGAGCATGGGGCTTCCCACGAAGAAGCGCAAGTGGACGCCGGAGGAGCGCAAACGATGGAGCATCTACCTCCGCGAAAGCCGCAAGGAGTTTGACGACTGGCTCGTCGGGCGGATGCGCAGGGACCTCGACAAGGCGGCCAGGGCGGAGAGACGCGAACACCGGCGGCTCGTGTCCGAGGGCAAGGCCGAGCCGTCCGCCGAGCAGCTGGAGCGTCAGAAACGACGGCACGACAAGCAGATGGCGTACAACCGCGAGTACCGTCGGCGGAAGCGGGCCGAGGCGCTTGCGGCGGCGCAGGCGAAGTGGACGCCCGCGCAGTGGGCGGAGTGGGAGAAGCGGCAGGCGGCGAAGAACCGCCACACGCCCGCATGGCTTGTCGGGGAGGTCGTGAAGCGGCTCGCCGCCGAAAGCGGCGTGTCGGCCGACGACGTGACGGCGCGTCTCATCGAGTGCGGCGGGATCGACTTCCTCATGGCCGGTGCGGAGTCGATGGGCCGATCACGCCTCGCCCGCAGGGGCGCGGTCGATGCCGCCGTCCGGGCGTTGATGTTCCACATCGACCCCGACCATGCGTCGATGTTCGAGGGGAGGCAGTTGACACGCTGAAGACGGCATGGTACAATATACACCGTTCTCCGCAAAATCTAAAAAATGCGGAGGGTGCTGATATGGTGATGAACTTCTCAGATTGCTGTGAGAAATACGGCGGGCGGTATCGGACAGACAAGCTGATCCGCATGGGTGAACTGCACAAGGTTGCCCCAGGGCTCTACAGCGACAAGGCGGAGTGGTCGGACATCGAAGTGATGCTGGCGAGATACCCCCGCGCCGTCGTGACGCTCCAGAGCGCGTATTACTACTACGACCTTTCCGACTCAATCCCCGACGTGTTCCATCTGGCGACGGACAGAGACGCGACGAAGATATGCGACGACCGCGTCGTGCAGCATTTCATACCCAACGGGACAATCGGAATCGGCGTCGTTTCGGGGAAGTTCCTCGATGAAGAGGTCTCGCGCATTTTCGACAAGGAGAGGCTGCTGATAGAGACGGCGCGAAACAAGACGAAGCTGCCCTACGATCTGTATAAGGAGGTCATCGAGTCCTTCCGCAGGATCAAGGACGCACTCTACCCGGCGAAGTTGACGGACTACCTTGAGGCGTTCCCGAAAAAGGAATCGATACTTCGGACAATTGAAAGCGAGGTGTTCTGATGAACTTCAAAGCAATTGCAGCCACCCTTAAGGCGGCAGGATATTCGCCTCGCAAGGCCGATGCCAAGATTGCCCATGACTTGCTTCTGAAGGCAATAGAAGGTTCTGGATTCCATGACAAGGTGACAATCAAAGGCGGCGTGGTCATGAGCGGCATTACTGATGCCGTGCGTCGTGCAACAATGGACTTGGACTTCGACTTCCTCGGCTATTCCCTTGGCGATGTCTCCATCAAGAGGTTTGTGCAGCGTCTCAACAGGGCCGCAGAATGTAAAATACAAATCGACGGCGAAATACAGGAACTTCATCAGCGTGAATACAGGGGGAAACGCATCTATCTTCTTCTGACCGACGACGTCGGCCATTCGATAAGGACAAAGGTGGACATAGGGGTACATAGTTACAAGTCCATCGAGCAAGTCGATTTCAGGTTCAAGGTGATATCGGACGACGACGGCGTAGTTCTTCTGGTAAACCCGAAGGAGCAGATATTCGTCGAGAAGCTGAAAAGCCTGCTCCGGCTTGGCGTCGTCTCAACTCGATACAAGGACGTATACGACCTCTTCTACCTCAGCAGCCGCGTGGATGTCGATGTGCTGGACGGCTATATCCGCCTATTCATCTTCGAGGACGAGGATATGCTTGAAAACAGCGTCGCCGATGTAGAGCGACGGCTTGCGAGCATATTCTCAAACAAGAAGTTCATGAAGAGGATGGCAAACCCCGACTATGCGTGGCTGGACGTCCCTGTTGAAACAGTCACCGGCACTCTGCTTGGATTCTTCAAGAAGAGGACAAAGGACTGACGACAAAAGGCAAAGGGATTCTTCTGTCATTCACCCGCATTCCACCGTCCAAACGTCCAAACTTTTCGCGTGCGCCCTTGAGCCGCAAGGACAATTTTGATACACTACCCACCGACAAAGACAGCAATGTCGGAGTCACCTGCAGGCGGAGAAGTCTCCGCTGGTGGCGAGGAGCAATCCTCGCCATCTATTTTTGGAAGGACAAAGGACTGAGGACAAAAGACACAGGAGTGAAAAGCCGTCCTTTGTCGGCTGTCTTCTGTCGGTTGTCCTAAATGAAATATTTTCGGCGTTGGCTTGTACCTTTGCGGGGATTTTGATAACATAACTCCATTCCCCGACGGTGGGCAATCGTCGATGGAACGTGAAACGACTTCTATACGAAAGGCAAAGATGACTAGGAAAACAATCAGCAAGGTCGTTGGCGCGGCAGCGTTGTCGCTCGCGATGATCAGTGTCGCCACCGTTCAAGGTCTCTGGGATTCCAGGGTTGTTAATCATAGTCAAGTAGCCCGATGACCTTCTTCACGTCAGACCTGCATCTGGGGCACAGGAAC
>CADCOC010000128.1:0-11126 GCA_902802945.1 uncultured bacterium
CGGACCTGCACGGCTTCTTCAAGTACGGCGCGGGCTACGACCAGGTACAGCTGCTCCCGAACCCGGCTGGGAAGAAAGAAATCCTCGGCGCGGTGCGGAACCTGACGGCCGGACTCGGCCCCGGCGACTTCTTCCTGTTCTTCTTCGCGGGACACGGCTTCCGCGTGGGGGAGAACCATGTGCTGGTCTGCTCGAACGACCTCTACGACGACGTCAAGTACGAGTACGATGGCCTGCCGCTCGGCCAACTCAAGCATCGTCTTTCCGGTGCCTTCAACAGCGCGCTTCTCCTCGACGCCTGCCAGTCGGACATCCTCGCCACACGCGGCGGCGAGGGGATCGCGGAGCGCGACCTTTCGCTGATCCACGCGGCGCCGACAGGTAGCTCCGGCTGCGGGGCTCTTACCATCGTGACGAGTTGCGACGCGGGGCAGACGGCGGCGGAGCTTTCTGAGAGGCGGCACGGCCTCTTCACGGTGGCAATGCTGGATTTACTGAGGGAGGCGCAACGGACGCACGCCCGACTTGACCTTTCCGACGCCTTCCGTTTGAGCCTTGGTCAGCGGATGGGCGAGATCGCCGCCCGCTTCGGCCTCCCCACGGAACAGCGTCCCCGCTTCAGCTGCACCGGCAATTCCTGCTTTGTGCTGCTCGGCGGCGTCGTCCCATCATCTGGTTCTTCACCATCGGCTACTCAGTCACCTGTGGTGGAGCATGTCGTCTGCCCGATCTGCGGAAAGAACAACGTCATCACGGAGACCTTTAAGTGCAAAACCTGTGGCCGGGAGAATCTGTGTCGAGAGCACTATGACAAGGCCGAGAACTGTTGTACGGAGTGTGCCGCCGCAAAGCGCAGGAAAAGGGAGGCGGCAAGACGAGAACGCATTCGTTCCAGGCTTCAAGATCTTGGCGAAGCCCTTTTGCCGCTGGTGAAATGTTGCGGGGTTCTTTTGTTGATCGGCTTGTTAGGACTTCTTTTCTGGGGGGTCTGGTCTCTCACGCGATGGGTCTCGGGGATGTTTGGTTATTGATGCAACGGCACCTTTAGGAGATGGCAAGATGGTCATGACGAGGCTTTTCTTCTGTCCTATCTGCGGCAAGCCCAACTTGGTTTGGGATGGCGCGGATGATTGGCTGCTGTAAATATGGGAACATGTTATTTTTATGGGAGAGGATTTCTCCGAGATTATTTCCTGGCTGTACATTGGTACCGTAAGGCAGCAGAACGCGGGGATACTAGGGCGCAACTCTTATTGGGAAATTGTTATCATGACGGAAAGGGTGTAGCGCAAGACTATGACCAGGCGCTTGATTGGTATAAAAAAGCCGCTGAAAAAAATAATGCCGATGCAGAAATTATCATTGCTAGCATGTACCTGAATGGGGATGGCATTCCAAAGAATGAGGCAGAGGCGGCTAAGTGGTATCGTAAGGCAGCCGAGCACGGTGATGCCACTGCACAGCATATCCTTGGGATTATGTACGAAGATGGAATTGGGGTTTCAAAAGACGACAAGATGGCAATAAAATGGTACGACGCTGCCGTCAAGCAGGGCAATGAGTCAGCACGGGCCCGTCTGCAAGACCTTCAACGTAAGACGGTCCCGTTTTGGCGCAAGCTTTTCAATTGATGATTTTGTACTTTGCCAAACGATCCCCACGTAGAGTCTTTTTTGGTATAATGAAAGCGCCGTCGCCGAAGGACGTGGTCTCGATAGGAAATTAACATGAAAACGAAAAATTGTTGTTGCGTGGAAATCGCAAAGATGGTTGTTCTTGTTGCGTTGATAGGCATCGTCGCATGGTATCTTGCCGCGCCGTTTGCCCTTGGATTTGTAGCGACAGCTTCTGGTTCGATGGTGGCCGGGGAAGTCGTTGCGGTCGCCGTGATATGCGTGGCGATCTATATCGCTTTCAAAGTGATCGAAAGGGGCGTCCGGCGAATAAAAGGTTCGTCGGACCGTGACAACGGAGGCCAATGATGAAACGCAAGGCACTGTTCATCGGCGTGAACGAATACGCGGACAACCAGATCCGCGACCTTCGCTGTTCGGTGCGCGACGCGCACTCGATGAACGATCTCTTCGAGGAGATCGGCTACGAGACAAGATGCCTCGAGAACCCCGGCAAGGGGAGTGTGGTCCAGGCCGTGAGCGAGATGACGGCCGGCCTGAAGGCGGGCGACCAGTTCCTCTTCTACTTCGCCGGACACGGCTTCACGGACTCGGGCCAGCATCTCCTCTTCTGCTCGGACGACCGTCACGAGCTGCTGCGCTTTCACCGCGCGGGCATCCCGTTCGACCTTCTCGAGCTGGAGACCCGGACGGGCGGCTTCGACAGGGCGTTCCTCCTGGACGCCTGCCAGTCGGATTTCCTCACGGGGACGCGCGGCGGCGACGCGTCCACGCGCGACCTGATCGCGATCGGCGACATGGTGCCGTTGGCCGAGGACGCGCCCGGCTCGTTCTACGTGCTGCGCTCGTGCAGCAAGTACGAGCACGCGCTCGAGATCGAGTCGCGCAGCCACGGCCTCTTCACGCTCGCGATGATGGACGTCCTTCGCCAGTCGCGGCGTTCGGGGACGGAGCTGCTGTTCAACGACGTTCTGCGCGAGACGGTCAGGGAGAAGATGTACAGCATCGCGCGGGGCGCGGGGATGACGGCGAACCAGACGCCGGAGTCCGACGGGCGAGGCGCACTGCAGGTGCTCGTCAGCGGGCGCAAGGCGACCGTCGAGCAAGTCACCCCGCAACCGCCGCCCCAGCACCATCAGCCCGCCGCCGCGCCTACGCTTGTCGTCTGCCCCGTGTGCGGCAAGAAGAATGACCCGAGGGAAACCTTTAAGTGCCGCGAATGCGGGCGCGACAACCTCTGCCTGCGGCACCAGGATGAGACAACGTTCCTCTGCACCAAATGTGCCGCCGCACAACGCAAGGCGCACGAGGAGGCGGAGCGCAAGGCAGAAGCCGAGCGTAGGGCGCGCGAAGAGGCTGAACGCAAGGCCGATGCAGAGCGTAAGGCACGCCAAGTGGCTGAGCGCGAGGAGGCGCTGCGCAACGGGAGGTGCCGCGAGACGGGGATTTGCCGTACGCTCAACCTGCCTGGCGGCGCGGAGATGGAGATGATCTACTGTCCGCCTGGCGAGTTCATGATGGGGAGTCCTGCCAATGAAGAAGGGCGGTACGACCGCGAAACGCAGCACCGTGTGCGGCTGACGAAGGGGTTTTGGCTCGGGAAGTATCCCGTCACGCAGCGTCAGTGGCGGAGTGTGATGGGGGGCAATCCTTCGGCTTTCCAGGGAGATGACCTTCCCGTCGAAAGAGTCTCCTGGGATGACTGCCAGGCGTTCATCAAGAAGGTGAACGCGGCGCTTGGGTGCGGGGCTCGCCTGCCGACCGAGGCGGAATGGGAGTATGCCTGCCGTGCGGGCACGACGACAGCCTACTTCTGGGGAAATGCACTGAACGGCAACAGGGCGAACTGTGACGGCAATTATCCATGTGGCACGGCTAAGAAGGGGCCGTACCTTGAGAAGACCACGCCAGTCGGCAAGTACGGTGCCAATCCCTGGGGATTGTGCGACATGCACGGGAACGTGTGGGAGTGGTGTGCGGACTGGTATGGCGAGTATCCCACAGGCAGTGTGACAGACCCGACTGGTCCTGCCTCGGGCGGCAGCCGTGTGCTGCGCGGCGGCAGCTGGCGCAACGGCGCGCGGTACTGCCGTTCCGCCTACCGCAGCAGCAGCTACCCCGGCCTCCGCGACTTCAGCCTCGGCTTCCGCCTTTCATGCTCCGCAGGGCCGCGCGGTCCAGGGGCGGAGCCATAAGCGAGCGGGGGAGCGGCGGCCGGAGGCGTCCCGCGCAGCGCGCGGGTTCGCGGAGCGAAAGCCCGGCCACCGCGACGCCGCGAGCGCGGCCGCACCGGAGGGTGCCCCTCGTAGGACGCGCCGTCCGCGCGTTCACATGATGAACGGGCTGGCAGCCCGTTCGACGACGAAAGAATTTTAGTGTCAGGATCTGGTATCGTGCGCACGAATTTCCAGTGCAACGGGCGAGACGCCCGTTGTCCCAGTCTACACCGCCAAGATGGCGGCTTCGCCTAACTGGGAGAGCCGCCTTCTAGACGGCGAAAGCGGCACGAGTGGCGCCGGTGAGATTATGGTGCGGAACGGGCCGGCACCGCGAACCACGAACCACGAAAATTTGCTATACTATTGCGCCATGCAGCATACGAGATCCATAACCGGTACGGCGGAACCGCCGACAGGGAGCACACGATGAAGCGCAAAGCACTGTTCATCGGCGTGAACGAATACGAGGATCCCCAGATCAGGGACCTGAACTACTCGCTGAGCGACGCGCACGCGCTTAAGACGCTCTTCGAGCTGTTAGGCTACGAGACGGACATCCTCGAGAACCCGGTCAAGAGTGATGTGTTCAGTACGGTGAGGAAGATGACGCGCGACCTTGCGGTGGGCGATCTTTTCTTTTTTTACTTCGCTGGGCACGGGTGGACGACGACGTCCGGCAGGCACCTTCTCTTCTGCAAGGATGACATGTACGAGGACCTGCGGGACGACGACGCCGGCATTTCGTTTGACAAGCTGAAGCGCAAGACCACAGGGGAATACAACCGCGCGTTCGTGCTGGATGCCTGCCGCTCCGACTTCATCACGGGGACACGCGGCGGCGACGAGACCACGCGCGACTTGCGGCCGATCGGGGAGCTCGTGAAGGACGCGCCCACGAAGAGCTCGCTCGCGGTGCTGCGATCGTGCAGCAAGTACGAGCACGCGCTGGAGATCGACTCGCGCAAGCACGGCCTCTTCACGCTCGCGATGATAGACGTTCTGCGCGCATCGAAAGAAAGTGGCACGGAACTGCTCTTCGGCGAGTCGCTCTGCGACGCGGTGACGCAGAAGATGGCGGACATCGCGCGAGCCGAGGGGATCGCGGCCGCGCAGACGCCCGAGTTCGCGAAGTCCGGCATCGCCCAGGTGCTGATCAGCGGACGCAAGGTGCCGCCGTCTACAAGTCCATCTGCTACCGCGCCTTCGCTCGTTACCTGCCCCGTATGTTTGAGCAATATCCCGCCTGTGGGGACACACAACTGCGTGAAGTGCGGGAAGAAATACGTGTGCGCGGAATGCTGGGACCGGGAACACAAGTGCTGCGTCGAGTGTGCGGGGAAGATGCGAGAGGCCGACAAACTTCTCGAGGAAGGAAAGCGGTTAAAGGAAAAGAAGGCTTATTCGGAAGCTGCGGAATGTTTCCGCAAGGCCGCTGACTTGGGGAATGGTGAGGCGTGTCACGAATACGGTGACATGTTGCTCTATGGCCGTGGCGTTGAAAGGGATGTTGGCGTGGCACTTGAGTTCTACCGGAAATGTGACGATTCCGACGGTTGGGTACAGTATAATATTGGCATGTGCCACCTCCACTTTGCGAAGGAGCGAGATGTCGCGAAGGAAGGCGTGGAGGCGGTGGCGTGGTTGAAGAAGAGCGCGGAACAAGGTGTGCCGTGGGCCTGTGTGAAACTAGGCGAATGCTACCGTGACGGTGTCGGAGTGTCTCAGGATTTCTCCACTGCGGCGTCGTGGTACCCTCGCGCGTTGGAGGACAAGGGTCTTAAGACATTCGGCGACTACGGCGCGGCTCAATGGGCTGAATTCAACATGGGATGGCTTTGCCGAAATGGACAGGGTGTTGCAAAAGACCCCAGGGTTGCACTTCAGTGGTTTCGCAGGGCGGCGGCGAGGAAGAGCGACGCCGCCGACCCGGCGTCAACGGCTGCGGCCGAGGTGTTGCCGGAGGTTCTGGCGGAGCGCGTGGGAGACAAGTTGGGGAAATACTGGCAGGATTTCCGGATCATTCACGGCGTTCAGATTCGTGATGATGGTGGCCGATTGGTGCCACTGGCGGGGCTTGTAGCGTCGAACAGGGCGATTTTCGTTGGGGTTTCCCTTGAAAGCCTTCCGGCGAACATACGCAATTCCCTTCCCTCCGACAATCCCGCAAAGTCGTTCGCACAGTCCATTTCCAATCATTGCGGTATCCCCTTGGAATGTTTTCTTCGTGCACTTGTCGTTCCGGAAACTTTTTGCGATCCTGATGCCACATTGCCATCCTGGGCCGTTCGTGAGTCGAATTTGGCCGACGCCATGCTCAAGGAGAAGGCGGAGGTGGCTCCGGACTGGCAGGGGAAGCGGCAGGACATCATCCGGAAACTCGAAACACTGCCCATGTCGTCGGAAGGCGCGGAAAAGAACGCGCTCATCCATTTCAAGGCCGATGAGCCAGAATGGGAGTATGGGGCGGCGCTTCTTGAAAAGGTTGAAAAGCCATCCTCTCAACTCATCCAGTTGGCCCGGCGAGCGGCAGGGGAACTGGATCAGGCCGGGAAAAGCTCCGTTGCGGATAATGTCAGGACATGGCTTGAAAAGAAGGGGCGCAAAGCGCACGAGAACGAGAATGTAAAGAGTTCTGAATCCACGTCTCGGTTGTCCCGAGTGTCCCGATTGTCTCGTCCGGCCGGCGAATGCAAAACCATCGCCCTGCCGGGCGGCGCGGAGATGGAGCTGGTGTGGTGCCCGCCCGGCGAGTTCATGATGGGGAGCCAGACTGGCGAAGAGGGGCGATTTGACAATGAAGCGCAGCACCGTGTGCAGCTAACTGATGGCTTTTGGATGGGCAAGCATCCCGTCACGCAACTTCAGTGGCAGAGTGTCATGGGGAGAAATCCGTCTAAATTCAGGGGGGACGACCTCCCCGTGGAAACC
This sequence comes from uncultured bacterium, assembly GCA_902802945.1. Classification (GTDB taxonomy): domain Bacteria; phylum Verrucomicrobiota; class Kiritimatiellia; order RFP12; family UBA1067; genus RUG572. The sequence goes on from CADCOC010000128.1 coordinate 6,782, forward strand.
GTTTCCTGGGACGATTGCCAGGATTTCGTCGCGAGGGTGAACGCGGCCCTTGGGTGCGGGGCTCGTCTGCCGACGGAGGCGGAGTGGGAGTACGCCTGTCGCGCGGGGACTACGACTGCGTACAGTTGGGGCAACGCCCTGAACGGCGACATGGCGAACTGCAACGGAACTCATCCGTGCGGAACAGCGGAGAAAGGCACGTGCCTTGCCGAGACCACGTCTGTCGGCAAGTATGGGGCCAATCCCTGGGGACTGTGCGACATGCACGGGAACGTGTGGGAGTGGTGCGCGGACTGGTTTGATACATATCCCACAGGCAGTGTGGCAGACCCTAAGGGCCCCGCATCTGGCGACAAGCGCGTATTGCGAGGCGGTGGCTGGGACAACTACGCGCAGTACTGCCGTTCCGCATACCGCGACTGTGACGTCCCCAGCTGCCGCTATGGTGGGTACGGGTTCCGTCTCTGCTGCTCCGCATGACCGCGCGATATTTGCTATAATATTCATGCGACCTCAAAGAGGTAAAAAAATGGATACGTTGGAAATACTCCGAGAAAAAGGATTCATTCAGACTGCGCAACGCGCAATGCACGAATTCGATCCGCGCGAGGCGGGCAGAAAGACGGACAATCTGGTGATCGCGCCGGGAGACGAAATAATCGTCGACCCTAATGTGGGGCAGGAGGACGGAAGATGCTGGCGTGCAGTGGAGAAGCATCTGTCGCGGTTCGTCGCGAACGGCAATGCCTTCGAGAGGAGGCTAGGCGATAAGGCCAGGCAATTCCTCGCAAATGCGGGACGTGAGGCGCAGGTGTTTGGAAGCGCCATCGACAGAAACCTGAAGGAGATCGCTAGGGCAGGCGCAAAATCTCTTTGGCCAGGGATCTTCCGCTCGTCGAATTCGCGTGCCAATGAGATCGAGGTGACAAAGAAGCTTAAGGGGCCGACGCTTCAGGACTTCCTTGTCGGGAAAAACGCCATGCCCGACTCGTGTCTCTATGTGGCCGAAGATCGCTTGGCACTTGAAAACGCGAATCGCTGTAGAATCTACGAGATTGAGAGCGCCGGGATTCTGTTCCGCATATTCGCAATCTTCGTGGCTCCTTTCTCCGGGGACGGCGCCCCCTGCGACGACCTCGCCGTGGTTCACGACCTGCTGGTGAAGGAGAACGGGTTTGTGAAGAAGGTCAAGGACGCAAACGAGAAGAAGCCCGTGTGCACGCTCATAGTATTTGGCGCACCGTGTAAATCAAGGGTGGATATAGTGCCCGTCAAGCTTGACCATGTGTTCGAAGTCATAGCTACGCCAAACTGCAGACGACACGCAGGCGGCGTCGATGAGTGGAGACCTGAATACGGGTGGTCGATTTCCCGTCCGTCAATCCGGGGCTTGGCGCAGACTGAAAGACCGTTTATCCATTCGCTTTACCCGCAGACTGTTGACGAGCTGGCGGAATGCGTCAGATGCCACGTCGACAGCTGCCGCAACAACTCCTTCACGGCCAGGGAGCTGTGCGAAGCGCTTGGTCTGCCCGAGGACGATGACTTTTTGATCTACCGCGCGTGCAATCTTCTGATCGAAGCATCTCCCAATATGTATCGCGCCTTTCGAAATGACGACGGAGCAGTATCTTTCGAGAAGGGGAATTTCAGAGGCAAAGGGGAAATGTCGCGCTTCCCCGATTCTGTCATAGTTGGGCAGCGGCGCAGAAAAGGGTGTTATCGTTGGCTGCAATTAGTCCTGGCCGCCACCGTTGGCGTGTTCATTGGCGCGATAGCCTTCAGACTGCTTATTGCGATGGGGCACAGGGGATATACATCGTTTGTAGACGCGCCAAAGTTCCTGGATGGACTTCGTCCGAAGGATGCCGGCTTCCTGTCCGGGATATGGCAATTGACACTGATGTGCCTCGCGGAAGTGCGTCGTGTGCTTTGGATGATGCTCGGCGCTGTTGTGCCCCTGTCGTTTTTCGGCGTGTTGAGGCTTGTGCGGGACTTCATTGGACGCCATGTATTCAATGTGTCCTGGCATAAGCTAATGGAATTCTTTGCCGATAATGGTGATCAATAGTCAAAAAGAAGGAAAGGTGAATAAAATGGGATTGAAGGATTGGATAAGAAGTATTTTCGGACGTAAAACTATGCCGCCAAAGGGAGTTCAAACGGACTGCTTAATCCGCAGACTGCGTACGGTCGACGGAAGTGGCACGTGCAACCTCTGGGCCGTAGAGGAGACGCCGAACGGACACAGGCTGGCAGCTCTGGGCACAGCCTCCAAGATAACCGACCAGATGCTTCAAAGAGGTGTATACCATGTTTCGCCGGATCGTTTCGAGGTTCCTTTCTCCTCGAAAATGGACGTGGGGTCGGGCGACGAACGCATGCCGATGCAGGTCGAAGCAACATTCTCGTTCCGGATTGCGATAGATGATGGCGTATCGGGCGGCGAACTGCTGAGACTCCTCGACGGGCACAGCCTAATGAAGAACGGCGACGAGGCGAAGACTTCCGACGTCGTCGCCGCCATCGTTGATTCCGGGAAAATTAAGGAATTTCTGGAGTCCCGCCTCAGAGACGTGCGGCCAACGTTGCTCGAGCAAAATGGGAAAGAGGCGGTAAAGTGGCGTGACTCCGCGATGCCGTTGCCCTGGCTGGCGCTTGATGTGGAAAATACCAGAATCTCCGCCAAGCCGGTCGCCAAGTCGGCGGAGCAGGAGGAGCAGAAGATCGCCGAAGACGGGAAGATGACGCCTCTTGTGTACGAGAAGAAGCGCAACGACCTGATAAAGCTCATTGAAGGCATCCTCGACACGGCCAAGGACTTGTCGGCGGATGCGCGCAAGGAGCTCAGTGACGCGGTCTCTAAACTCAGACGCAACAGTTTCGAGATCGTTCTTGTGGGCGAATTCCAGGGAGGAAAGTCCACGCTGTTCGACACGATCTGCGGAGGACGTGAGATTTCGCCCCGCGGGCAGGGCATAAAGACTAGTGCCTGCAAGATATCCGCCGTGTCGCTTCCCGACAGCGAGGCGGAGTATGTTGATCTCCGTTGGAAAACTGACGACGAACTGATGCTAACGATGATTGACATCGTGAAGAACAACCTCGAGAACGGCAGCGGGGAGCATGGGCTTTTCAACAGGAAGAATGAAGTCAACGGCACCCCGGTCCTGCCCAGCCTCTCCGACAGGAACGTCCGCGAAATTGCGGCCAAGGCGTTGGCAAGTGAATGGGAGACCTATCGCGCATCTCCGGCGGCATACGACCCAGACGACAGAGGGAGGCTGGACTTGCTTCAGATAGCGTCGCTGATTCTTCGGTTCTATGACAACCCTGTCCTGTCGGAACTAAGGAAGAGAACGCGCGTTTCCGTGGACGAGCTGAAGAGGCTTGTCGTGTTTCCGAAGGACTGGGCCGACCGTTGGCTAGAAGGCGGCGAGAAGACGGAGTGGCGCTTCGAGGAAGTACCGTTCGTGTTTCTGGGAGAGGCGTTCGCGCACATACACTGCAAGGGGCTGGAGCGTCTGGGATGCGTGGTGACGGACTGTCCGGGACTGTTCGCAGGCCCATGGGACACACGCGTCGCAGAAGAGGCTATGATGAACGCCGATGCAATACTCTACCTTATCGGCGGTATCAGAGCGGCCACGGATTCCGACAAGCGCGCGTGGGGGCATATCCTGAAGACAGACCAGGGGCACAAGGTGTTCTTTGCCATAAACGCGAGAAATTCCAGGAGGCATTGCGCACAGATACTGCTGCCAAATGACTTTGCGATGATTAAGCAGCGCGGCTTCAACCTGAAGGCCAAGGACGACATATCCATATTCAATGCTCTTCTCGCCTTCAACTCGCGCTCGACCACTTCCGACGAGAACGCGTGGGAGGATGAGACGGCGGGGGCCGTGACGAGCTATTTCGCGTTCAACGTCCTGCGAGATACTGGCAAGATCAAGAATCTGTTGAAGGACAGGCCGGGGCTCTACAAGGCCTCCGGAGCGGAGGAGCTGCTTGGCAAGATCGAGACCAGCGTGGTGCTGCGCAAGTTCGAGAGCATTCTCGTCAAGGGCGGGACGGAGAAGGTCTCGGCCGCATTGAACGCCCTGAACGGAAATCTGCTAGTAAAGGAGAGGACTGCATCGGACGGATTGGACAAGGCAAAGGCGGCATTTGAGGCAGCGCGCAAGAAACTTAGGGAATTTCAGGATTTTGCAAAGACCGAAGTCGCCACGATCATCGACAACCCTGTCTCCGCCAAGATCTTGGCCGAAGACTACTGGCAGAAGGTGTATCTTGCGAACGCCGGCGATATGGCGGACCAGATATCCCAGAACATAAAGAACCG
>CADCOC010000128.1:11189-22448 GCA_902802945.1 uncultured bacterium
ATGATTTGATGAAGGCCAAGGCAAAGAGTTGGTTTGCTAACATTACTGCAGAAGAGGAAGAAGCCAGGCAAAGGGCGGCATCGGAGCTCCACGAACCGATAGAAGAAGCAATAAACAATGTCGCGATATCTGCTTCGGAAGGATGGTTCAGCAACATCCGCTCCGGAACGAACGACTTGTTCACGACGGTGTATGGACGGGCTCTAAAGACCGCGGAGAGACAAGTGCGGGATAGATGGAATGCCGATTTCTGCGTTAAGAACGGCGTGATGGAAGGGCTCGAGCTTGGCGATGTGAACTGGACGTCCAGCGTTGGACGTACGCAAATCGAAGGGGAGACCAGGGATGGGACGATTGTCCAGAACGCAGCGATGGGTGTGTTGGTGAGGAAAATCGGCGCGGCCCTGGTGGGAATAGTTGTGGGGCTTGTCGCCGGGGTGTTGGTGCTTGTCCTCCTCGCCGATATAACGGCAGCGGGAATACCTGCCATTTTGGCTGTAATTGGCGCGTTCTTCGGTGGAGCCGCAATTACAAAATGGCTGAACGACAGGATTCTCGAAGGGCTGGTGAAAAGACTTCACGACAAGATATCCGAGAAGCTGAACACCATGTTCATACAGGAGAAGGACAGCATCATCGCGAAGGTGAAGGAGACCGCCATTGCGGAGATCGTCTACGAGCTGCGGCGACGCTTCGATGTGTCCCTGCGCGCGCAGGAGGAGAAGTTCATGGCGCGAGAACAGGAAACCTACAAGATGTTCAACGACAAACAGTCCAACCTTGAGGAAGTCGCCGCAAAGGCCAAGAAGGTGCGTGAAGAGCAGATAGAACCAGCTCGCATCAAAGTCAAGACTTTCCACGAGATGCTTACCCCCTACTTCAACGCCGGCTGACGGTCGCCAAAGGGAAGAATAATGCTTGAACTGGCGCTGATAGGCGATTTCCAATGCGGGAAGTCGACCGCGTTCAACGCGATGTGCGGTGGCCGCGTCCTCTCGCCGCCGGGAAGGGGCGTCAAGACGAGCGCATGCGCGATCACCGCGCGGGCGCTTCAGGCCGAGAGCGCACGCGAGCATGCGGAATGGCAGTGGCGCAGTCCAGAGGAGCTGAGGCAGTTCGCGGACAGCGTCTTGGCGCAGCCGGAGGCGGATTTCCCCGATGATCCTTCGCTGAGGCGCTCGGCGCTTTTGATAAGGCGGTTCTGCGATACGCCAGAGATCGCGCGATGGCGCAGACGTACGCGCATGGCGATAGACGATGCGCAAAGATTGCTGGTCTATCCCGAGGACTGGGAGACGCGGTGGCTGGGCGATCCAAAGGGTAGCAGCTTCAAACTCAACGAGGTACTTTTCCTGTTCGTCAGGCGCGTGGTGTTCAATGTCCGCAGCGAGGCGTTGAAGTCGCTTGGCTGGGAAATAACCGACAGCCCCGGATTCGACGCAGGGCTGTGGGATGTGACTCTGGCGCGAGAGGTCATGCTGCGCGCGGACGGCATATTGTGCATCGTCAACGGAGCGAAGGGGACGATTACGCAGCAGTATCTTGGCTGCTTGGAGTGGATTGCGCGATTTGGCATGGCGCCAAAAGTCTGCTATGCGATGAACGTGTGGAAATCGCGCAGGACGGTGGAGATGGATTGGCGCACTGTCAATATGGCAACTCTCCGGCAGCGGGGATTGCCCGTTGCGGATGAAGGGATGAAGGGGTTCAACGCCTGGCTGGCGTTTGCCTCCTCTAGCATCTCCTTCAAGCGGAATACGCCGATGTATGGACTGAAGTCGCGTTTCCGGCGGATGTTGAATGCCGTGCTCCGGGTAATGGGCAGGGAAGTCGCCGACGATGCGTTTGAGAGCAAGACGGCAAACTCGTTGGCGGAATATTCCGGGATGAGTAATGTCGAGGAACTGCGGGCGACGGTTGGCGACCCAATGAGGCTTTGGGCGTTGTCTGGTTTCAATGAGCTGTTGGATGAATTGCGGGCGTTTCGGACTGTCCGCGAGAAGTTTGGCCGTGTTTTGTCCGAGCATCCTGGCATAGAAGTCTCGGACGGACTCTTGAAACCACAACCCGGATATGCCTGGAAAGACAATTCCAGCTTTGTGTCTCAGGTCTCACGCGGCGTTGTGTGGAGGCCGGGCATGGGGCATACGGACATTGCGAATATAGTGGCGCAGAACATGGAAGGGACTTGGCGTCCGCTCGTGGGATATTTCTGGAAGGACACGGGTTCGGATGACTTAAGAAACGGAAAACTGACTGCGGTAGAATGGCGTCCTGGGTGCCAGCATCGTACAGTACCGAATGTGATTGCATCCGACGAAGAGGGGGAATGGTGTCCGGCGAAGGGCTACGACTGGATTGATCCCAGTACGCTGGAGAGCAGGCTCGCGCGGGGCGTTCGCTGGAGGCCTGGTTTGGAGTATGGCGACGGGAGGCATCTTGTGTCGGGGGGGACGGAGGGCCAGTGGCTGCCGTCGCCGAAGAGAGCCCGCGACGAGATAGTAACGGTGTTTAAAAAGGTGAGCTGTCCAAGGCTATACGTTGGAGGGGTGGCTTCCGAAAAAAAGATTCGCAATGCCAGAAAAGACATGGGCATTCCGCCGGAAGAGAAGATAGTGGTTCAATTCGACGATACGGTTTTCAGAGGTGGCGGGGATGGTTTTGCCGTAACTTGCGGTGGAATATATGCGAAAAGCCTATGGGAAGTGCCGATCCACAGGAGATGGGACGAAATCAACAGGGCGGCCGTTGAAGAGGGAAAATTCCATTTGAACACAAAGACGATAGCGTTGGGAAAAATCCAGGGATCGGATTTGATTGACGGTCTAAACCGCGCCTTTGGGCAGCTTCTTTGTTAGGTGGAAATGGTTGTGGCGGCACATGAAATTTTGTGGTATACTTTTCGGGCAAGCGCGGTTCTGTCGAATTTGCGCGAGGAAGAACTGGTTAACGGAAGCGTGAACAAATGAAGATGACAAAGATCAAGGACGCGAGTAAGCGTTGGGGAATCGTCGTGGGCGTGGACAACTACGTCCACGCCGGAGAGTATCTACACAACCTCAAGGGTTGCGTGGCGGACGCGCACACGATGTTCCGGACAATGACGGACAAGGAATGCTGCGGATTCGATGCTGATCATGTCAAGCTCCTGGAGAATCCCACTTACGCGGAAATTGAGTCCGCAGAACGGCAGCGTGTCTGGTTACCTCCTCCCCTCGGACGTGCGCCTGAACGAGAACGGAAAGTTGTCCACTCATGGATGCATTTCCCACAATGGCCTTCGTGACGACCTCATAGCGAGAAACCTCGTACAGGGCAACATCACCGTGGTCCTCTTCCTTGACTGCTGCTGCGCCGCGTCCGTGGGACTAACTGACGGCAGCCGCAGCGCAAGCACGGACGTGAAGGAGATCACGGACGGTTTCACGGAGTCGTTCCGGGATCTCGGATTAGCGACTCCCGAGGAGGGCGAAAGCTGGGATTTCAAGTACATTTCGTTCATGGCGACGGACAAGAGCGGCAAGGCGAAGGAGGATGCCTCCGGCGGCGTTTTCACCAAATGCCTCATTGAGGGACTTAGCGGAGGACGGGCGGAGTTCCCTACGGTCGGAGCGGGCACGTCGGACTGCTATGTCCGCGTGGGAAATCTCGGGGCGTTTCTTGGGCAATTCGTTCCTAACCAGCCGCCGATTCAGGATTTCCACGACGTGATGTATCCGTTGAGCGTCTCAAGCGAGAGGAAGTCGTTGCTGGAGCAAATGAAGAAGATGAACAGGAACGTCTCCACCTGGCTTTTCAAGATGCGTGAGGATAACCTGATTACGAAGGATGTTCGGCAGTTCGCCGAGGACGTGGTGGAAGAGGCGGATTCCGGAGATTTCAAGTACGCCGGGATGTTGCGGAATCTCATGCGTCTTTTCAGCACCCCTGAGTTGCAGAACACAGTCGGACAGAAGGAGGGGTCGGACTTGATCAAGGCGTTTTACGAGTTGAAGTGTCTGCTTGACGGCAAGCAGTCGGGGACGAAGGGACCGCCGCCGGTGGGGCCTCTGGTTCCGTCCTGCAACAAGCGGGAAGGAACGCCGCTTTCGCAGCACGACAGGGATCTGCTGGCGGACGTGGAGTCCCGTCTGAGGAGCGTGGATGGCGACGACGCGGGCCTCTCCGACATCGAAAGGATGTCGCAGGCCGATGCGGCGGATGCGCTTAACGTCATCGCGCGCAAGAGGTTGCGCGCGCGCGGGGCTGCGCTTTTTTCGGCCAACGAACAGGCTGCGTGGGATGTCAGGGCGCGAAAGGGATTCACGTCCGTTTTCGAATCTGCGGTATATGAAATGGTGCGCGACGAAATGGTGCGCGACGACAGGGCTCGCCGCCAGCGCAGGAAGTAAGCAAGGAGCAATCTGTGAACGACGAAATCACTATCTACTACTATACGGCATGGGATGGATTTGCGTGGCAGGGCTGTGACGAAACTACGGCAAAGTCGCTTCAGCGATCCATGGAGGCGACAAAGACTTTGCCTAACTCGTCCGCCGAGCATCCTCCGTTCGGCGGCGCAGTCCCATGCAAGGTAGGTCCCGACGTGGGCGTGGCGGTGTACCGCTACCATACGCGGGAGAAGGGCGACCTCTCGGGGCGCGACAGCCTGTACATCGCCCTTGCGTTCGTTCCACTTAGTGTGGGATGCGTTGACTTTGCAAAAATCCTAGAGTTGCCGCAGCTCGCAAAGACGAAGCCCGGGGCGCTTGAGCCCGAAGAGATCTCTGCGGGCAAGCTTCTGCTCCCTAGTGAAGGGGAGGACGTGCCGAAAGACTGGCTGGACAAGGAACTGGACAGAAAATACCATGTTCTCACGGGGCGGAAAGGCTTGGCCGTGTTGTCCAGGCTGTTCTTTTCGGAACAGGCCCAACTCGGCTTTCTCAACGCCGTGTTCTCGTCCGAGCGCGGCATTGACGAAATTGTGTCAGAGCAGGCATACATGGTCAATCCGACCGTCCAGGAAGTCGCGAAGGCATCTGAGGAACTTCAAGCGATCAAGCGAGACCTCCATGGAGTCCTTGACGACGCTCACCCGGCGAAAGTAGCGATGAAAGACGCGCTTGACGCCCTTGACTCGCTGGCAAAGAAACAGTCCGGTTATCGTGGACTCAAGGAATATTATGATTTGAAGAATAGTGAACTGCGTGGGGACGAGGAACTGCTCGCAGAGATTGAAGAATACAGCAAGTCTCTGCAAAGTGCGTTATCTGATAGTAATATTGAATCACTCAGGGATGAATGTGTAAGCAAAGGCGTGAACGAGAGCGTTCAAGAAGAACTGCAGAGAAATGACGTTGATGACATCCTTGGTGACTGCGAATTACAAGCGCGAAAAGTGCTGAATATCCACGTCCTCAAAAAGGATGATCCGTATCTGAGGGCTATTAAGCTTTCAATGGATGTTCTGAGCATTTCACAGTACCTTTCAGGAGTTAGAAGGGGAATTGGGTGCATACAGGAGATGAGAGCCCAGGTGGACTCTGCTAATGCTCAATTGGCTTCTGCTAATCAGAAATATGCCGCCTCTTACAATGAGATTCAAACTCTCAGAAAGGAAAAAGAGGACGCGGGAAGAGCTTTCGAAGCGGAAAAAACTAAACTTGAAGCTCGGTTGAAAGTCTTCACCAAGGAGATGAATAAACTTAAGGAAGAGTTGAATAAGTTGGAAAGAAAGCTCAAAGCTAAGGGCTCGAGTAAAGATGAACCGGAAAAGAGGGATCCAAAGGGTGTTACGACGTCGACACCTTTGCCACAGCCTACAATTATGCCAAGCAGCCGAAATCCCCGCGGACCGTTAATAAAACGCATAATGGATCGCATCTCATCCTTGTTTTTGCCGGGCCTGATCGTAATAGTGTTTATAGCCTTTTTGGTTCTTGCTTTGCTCGTTTTTAAGTTTGTGCATAGTCCAAAAGGGCCGCCGTCGGAGAAGGCGCGCGAAACGATAGACAGTTTTAACGATTCCAACAACCAGCCGCCGTCGTCGCCGAAGGATTCTCCTAAACCAAAAGATCCAGAATCTCCTCCTCCAGCGTCGGAGGTGACGACGGTGTCTAAGGACAAGAGGGATGTAGAGAAAACAGAGCCGTCTGGAATGTCCATTCCCTCCTTAAGTATCGGCAAGGGTAAAGAGAAGGCGAAGGCACCGACTTCTGAAAAGGGGTCTAGCAAGGGCGCGGAAAAGCCCAAAGAGGCGGAAAAGCCCAAACAGCCAGAAAATAACAGTGGCGAGACGCCGACGATTGACAAGCAAAGCGTTCCAACGAACAGGAATAAGGGCAGCAAGGAGGGTAATAAGTGAACGACGGCAGTGTAAATCCCGATGTGGTAGTCTTGGGGATGCCGTCATGCGGCAAAACCGTCTTCTTCACTGTCTTGGGGAAGAAGTTCACAAGCATGGTCGACGGACGGAATTCTGCCCCGCTCGGGTTCAGGATGAGCACGTGCGACTGGGCTACGGCCAAGGTTGTAGGCGAAGCATACGACCGACTGGCGTCCGGCAAATGGCCTGAGGCGACGAAGGCGGGGCAGATCATGCCCCTCAGGTGGGAAGTGTCCACCGGCTTGCGTCGGGTCTTCGAGCTGTACTCAATGGACATCGCGGGCGAGACGTTCAAGAAGGCATTCGACATCGAGGACGCCACGGCATCCCCCGACGAGAATAAGGCGGAGCGACCGGCAAAAACCAAGAGGAAAAAATCGGACGACGACGGCTTATTTCTTGGCGAGACATCTTCAAATGACGACGACGAGGAGCAGAAGCCGCTCTCAACCGAGGAGGAGCAGGCCGTTCTGAAGCTCAAGGGCGCAATCGCGTCGGCGAAGGTCGTCTGCTTTATGGTGAACATAGCGCTTCCGGACAGGCGCGTGCAGAAGGAGCTTACCAAGGCCGACGAGACGAAGCTGCAGCGTTTCCGGAGCTCGGTGATGAACATCTACCTCTCCCTCAAAGAGCAGGCGGAGCTGCGTGCAAAGTCAGTCATCGTGCTGACGCAGGCGCATCTTCACGGAGGAGAGATCGAGCGCGCCGGCGGTCCGGTGATGTACCTTGCAGACGTGTGCGGCGGAGAGGCGGCGGAACTTAGCAATCTCGCCAAAGTGAAAGGCGTTCCGGTGCTCGCGGTGTCGGCGATCAACGAGGAGGGCCGGTCGAACGAACTGCCCGAGATCAATTCGCCGAGCGACATCCAGTCTTCGGGGCTCTTCGGGTTCCTGTTGACGGTCGCTGGAATGGTGGCTGGCGAGGACGACCTTGCGAAAGTCAAGGACGCCTATCTCGATTACCAGAGGAAACGGGTTGATTACCTCAAGTTGCCTACGCGGGAAATCTGCATGAGGCTGAAGTTGGCGCGTCAGTACAAGGAGGCGGCCGACACGTATGTGGAAGCTTGCGACAAATATCTTGATGACATCGATAACCTGCAGGGTGAAGACGACACCTCCCTGTTGCCGCTGGACGCGCAGATGACCTACAAGCAGTATACTCGTGCCGACCCTGATGTCCGCGAGGCCTGCGAGAGGGAGTATCTTGTGCGCGACGAACTATGGGATCGCGCCTTGCGGATGGCGGTGGTGGCGGAAAAGCGCGGGGCTGGCGTTTCTTCACCGAGTGAGATTGTCGCCGAGGTCTGGAAAGGCCTGTCGCGAGAGTTCCCTGAAAAGTGCGGGAACCAGGCAAGCGAGGTATTCGTTTATGGCTTTAGCGAAGACGACCTTCTCGTTGGCAGCGAAGCGTCTACTTTCACGCGTTGGACGGAACTTAACATCAGGGAGTACCGCAAGGAGTTTGAAAAGGCCGTTTCACATGTCGAAGGCTTCAGGAATACAGCGGAAGCGAACATCGCCGTTTTGCAAACGCACGTGGGGAAGGTGGAATTCGTGGAGAAAAGGCGGGCCGCAGAGAAATCGTGCGCCGTATTCAAGCGTGAAGTGGGGAATTTTTGCACCGCCTGGTTCTGCAACGGGGACGACGTCCCGCCGCAGATAGATGCCTTCAAGGACGATGTTGACAAGATGTGTGCCTTGATTGACGAGTACGCAAAAGGGCATGTGGTCGAGACAGCAAAGCAGCTTGAAGAGCTGAAGAGGCGCGAGGCGGCCCGGCGCCGCCGTAAGGCGTGCATGGTTCTCGTATTTATTCTGCTTCTATGCGCGGGCGCCATGTTCCTTGCGCGGCTGTACTGCGAAAAAAGGAACCAGGCCGTTTTTTACGACGTAGAGCGGGCCGTGTCGCAGTCAGACTACGCTCGCGCGCAGCGGCTGTGCGATAAGCTTGTCTCCATCGAATGGCTCGGAGTACGGGTATTTGGCCATGTGGGCGCAAATCTCCGGGAAAGGCTTGCACTTGCGGCAGAAGTCCATGCTGCCCGAAAACCAGCCGAAGAACAGTGGAAGGTGTTTGATGACAGTCACGGATGGCTGGACGGAATTGAATCGCCCACCGGAGACGTTTCCCGCGTGCTAGAGATGTGCAAGCAGGCGGAGAACTGCCACTCGGCCTTGCCATTGCCGGTGTCGTTTGCTGACATCACGCACGAGAACGTGGACCTCCAGTCAAAACTTGACGCATTGAAGGACGGCGCCGCCCTTTTTAAGCGCACAGCCGAAGAAGTCGGCAAGGCCCGCGAAGCGTGGAACGTCCATGTTAAGGAGGTGACGATCGCGAATGCGATCAGAAACACGAAAAAACTGATAGACGCAATCAATCAGAAGATAGGGGGGCTTGACGAAGAGGCAATTGCCGATTATTCCAAACAGGTGGACAAGCGCAAGAATGAACTGTCGGAGCTGTCAAAGGAACTGTCTGTGACGAATGACGTTTTCAAGAACGATTTTGAAAACCTTGGAAAAGCGTCTGAATCCCTTCAGCAGGCGCTGAAAAAACGGCAGAACGAAATGGCGCGGAAAAAGTTTGACCGTCTGTGTGCCGAGGTAAGAACCGCGATCGCGTCCAATTCCGTGAGCATCGCCTGGGAGAAGTACGGAAAGTTGTCTGACCCCAAGGCCGGATACTCCAAAGAGGATGAGTTGGGCGTCCTCAGGAAAGAACTTGAGGAAATGTCCGTAAGCGTGTGCGATAAGGCCGTCACCGAAGTGGAGAAGAAGTCTGCCGAATTGTTGGAAGAACCGGGTGCCACGCCCAAAGTCGTGTCTCAAACCCGTAAGTTGCTTAGGGTAATTGAGTCTGCGGAGAAAGAACTGCAGAGACATCTTCAGGACGACTCCCCCTTACGACAGGAGGTTGAATCAAAGCTCAAGAAGGCAAGGGGAAAACTGCCCACAATCGTGCAGATCGATGGCGTGAACGCCGCCGACGGACAACCTGTCGACATTGGGCTTTGGGCAGAACGCGGAGCGACGACGGGCATAGTCGGGGTGAGTCCCGAAACAAATAGAAGATGCGTGTACTTGCGTGTTGCCACGTCAGACGGATATCCTCAGGGTGTCAGTCATCTGATTCGCATTGTCTCCGATGGGAAAAAGTACGGGATGTCAATTCGCCCATCGGATTTCCGTCCGGGAATCAATAGGCTCCTTAAGGAGATTGAGTAAGAAAGGGAAAAAAGCAAATGAAGAAACTCATGCAGATTGGTGCGGCCGCGCTGCCGCTGTTGGCGTTAGTCGGCTGCGTCGCGTCAAAGATTGAGCAGCCGAATGAAAAGATGGAAAAAGTGTCGGAAACGACGCGGACTGTGCGTGCGGAACTGTCTGCGATCGAACCGTCCGTCACGCGCACGGGCTATTCCGTGAGCGTACAAATCAACTTGCTCGGGGAGTTCAAGCTTGAGACCGAGAAGGTGTTCGCGAGTTCCATTGAACGAGACGAGTATCTGGCGGTTGGCTTCTTCCCGGGTGTCATGTCTTGCAGGGACGAATACAGAAATTGCCTCGTGAACGGAACCGCAGCGTTCTTCTACAATCTGGTCTTCGTGGGATTGCCAACCGCTTACGGGCTGCTTATGGAGCCGCTGGTACCGTATTTTCCGGATCAGACGGATACTCTTGTGGGACGGCGGGCTTTCCTGAAGTCGACGCTCATAGGATTCTCCCGTTACTCCAAACCTGCGGAACGGAAGGAGAAGGTCCAGAAAACCCCGACTACGACAAAAAAAATACGACTGGATGATGCGATCATAGAGGCACCGTCCCTCGGGATCGTGTCTGAGCGTGGCAGGCCCTTGGATATCCCGATGGACAGGCTGCCGTCGAACGGGGAGGTGGACGTCAGGCTGCGCCTGCCCGACGAGCATCCCCTGAAGGAGGCCATGAAGGATTTTGAGAATATCTTGATCGCAGTCTCATGCAAGAAGTGAAGGAGTTTGAGATGAAGAAAGTGCTTATATTCGTTGTTTCCGTGCTGTCATCGACGTCGCTGTTCGCGTATGGCAGGTTTTCTCCAATCGGCATTTCGATCAACTGTTCACAGGGGGCGAACGGACGCGATTCTTCCGACGCGCAGTTCCCCTCCTCTGATGACAATGTCTACGGATGGCGGCTGGCATTTATATGCGGTGCACATCGAAACATGGTCGGGCTTGCATCCGGTATTATAGCCAATGATGACGGGTCCATGGATGGTTATGTGGGCGGGCTTCAGGCATGCGCGCTCTTCAATACGGCAGGTACGGGTGAATTGGGCGTATGGCAATTGTCTGGATTCTATAACAAGGTAGAGGACTCGGCCAACGGCTTCCAGGCATGCGCCTTTTTCAACGAGGTTTCGCGCGGCTACTTCAATGGATTGCAGATAGCCATGGCAAACGTTGCCAATGCCACGCTCTGCGGCATGCAATTGGGGCTCTACAATGACTGCGATTCGACATGGGGAATGCAAATCGGACTCGTCAACCGCTCGCAGTCGCTCGCCGGCGTGCAGCTAGGTGTTCTGAACTTCGTGCAATCATCCAAGATGGCCATGTTCCCTATCGTCCGCATTGGATGGTGATTGACGGGACCAGAGAGCTATGCGGAGTAAATGGCCTTGCAGGAAGTTGAAAAATGAAGCAGCCGTCACTGAAACAACCGTCAAAGCGCTGGGGAATCGTAGTCGGCGTGGACGAGTACGCGAATGCAGGTGGATATCTGCGCAACCTTAAGGGATGCGTCGCCGACGCGAATACGATGTTCCGGACAATGACGGACAAGGAATGCTGCGGATTCGATGCTGATCATGTCAAGCTCCTGGAGAATCCCACTTACGCGGAAATTGAGTCCGCA
>CADCOC010000129.1 GCA_902802945.1 uncultured bacterium
GAACGTGGTGGACGACTGCGGCGCGCCGGGCGAGCCATCCATCAGCGGACTCTTCACGCGCGACATGCAGCCGAAGACGGCGTACTTCGCGATGGACGATCTTGTCAACCGCGAGTGGAAGACGAAGGCCACGGTGAAGGCGCAGGGTGGCAAGGTGTCGTTCCGTGGCTTCCGCGGCAGTTACCGTCTTACGTGGAAGGGCGCGGACGGCAAAGTGCAGACGAAGTTCGTCAACGTAAAGTAAGACGGCGCTCTTTTCGGTTTACGCGCAAGGGCGGATTTGGTAAACTTGCGCGCATGAAGAAATGTCCCTTACTCGCTGCGGCGTTGGTTGCGCTTGCAGCATGTGCGCTTTCCGCAGCGGACAGCACGCTTGCGTCGTTGCCGTGGATTGGCGATGGTCAGCCAGATCGAAATGGCGCGGATTGGTACGACGAGGACCCCGCGCCCGAGTTCCGCGCCGTGTTCACGCTCCCGGAAGGCGTGCGCGAAGCCAAAGTGCAGTTCGCATGCGCCGGATTCGCGTCGCTCCGCGTGGGCAACGAGATGCTGATGAGCGCGGACGGACTGGACACTCTCTGGACGCCATACGACAAGACAGTCTACGCGAAAACGTTCACTGTGAAGGTACCGTCACCGACTGCCGAGGTAGTAGTGCGTCTCGGCAACGGCTTCTACAATCTGTTGCCGCTCCGTTTCTGGGGCGGGAAGAGCTTTCGCAATGTACTCTCGCATGGACGCCCATGCTTCAAGTTGGCGATTGACGGCGTGGCTAAACCGCTCGAATGGAAGTGGCGCAAGACGAACGTGGTGCGCAACTCGGTCTACCTCGGCACGGAGATCGACGCGACGCGCGCCGAGGACGCAGAATGGAAGCCTGCGGCTGCGGTGACGGGTCCGAAGGGGACGATTCGTCCGTGGCCTGATGCGCACATGCGCGCTGACGGTGTCCACGCGGGTACGGCGAGCTGGCTGAAGGAAGGGGAGGTGCAGGTCGTCGACTTTGGCGTAAACGCCTCTGGCGTGCCGGATTTCATCTTTCGCGGCGCGGCGCGCGGAACGCGCATTGAGATCGTGTACGGGGAGCGCCTCAATGCGGACGGCTCCGTGAACGTGCTCACGCAGACCGCCGGCCAGGTCAAGCGCGGCAACGGCGGACCTGGTGCGCCGCATGTCGCAAGCCAGCGCGACGTATATATCTGCGGCGGTCGCGGGGCGACCGCCCTGCCATCTAACGTCGAGCGATTCTCGCCGCCGTTCACGTGGCACATCTTCCGCTACGCGGAGATACGCGGGGCGAAGCACCTGCTGGGCACGGGCGACGCCT
This sequence comes from uncultured bacterium, assembly GCA_902802945.1. Classification (GTDB taxonomy): domain Bacteria; phylum Verrucomicrobiota; class Kiritimatiellia; order RFP12; family UBA1067; genus RUG572. The sequence goes on from CADCOC010000129.1 coordinate 1,328, forward strand.
CGCGCACCGTGCGCTCGATGCTGTCGCTGAAGGAGAAGGCACCTGCGGCGAAGGCATTCAAGACGGAGAACAAGTACCTTGCGGCCATCCACGAGATGTGTCGCCGCACGTTTCAGGCGAACATGATCGGCGGCGTTCAGAGCGACTGCCCCGGACGCGAACGTCTCGGCTACGGCGGCGATATCGTGTCTACGTACGAGGCGTATATGCTCAACTGGGACATGCGCGCCATCTACCTCAAGGTCCTGCAGGACTTCGCGGACGAGGCGGCGGACGACGGCTGGCTCACCGAGACCGCTCCCTACGTGGGCATCGGTGACAAGGGCTTTGGCAAACGGGCGGGGCCTATATCGTGGGCGCTCGCCGTGCCGGAGCTGATCGACGGACTCCTGCGCCACTACAACGAGACGAAGGCGCTGGACTACTATCCCGTCTGCACGCGCTACGTCCGACAGGTGGCGGCGAAATTCCCCGACGGCCTCATCCCCAAGTGCATCGGCGACCATGAGGCGTTGCAGCGTGCGCCCAACGCCATGACGGCTACGGCGCATTGGTACCGGTTCGTCATGCTGACTGCTGGTTTCGCGAAGCGGATGGGGCGCTTGGACGACGCGACCGAGTTCGCCATGCTCGCCGCGAAGATCAAGGCGGCGTTCGTCGCGAAGTACGTAAAGGACGGCATCGTGGCGAACGGTACGCAGTCCGCGCAGGCGATCGGCCTCTACCTCGGACTCGTGCCGCCAGCGCAGGTCTCGGCGGCGGAACGCCGACTCATTGCGGCCCTACATGAAAAGGGGTACGGCCCCACGACAGGCATATTCTCCACTCGGTACATGCTCATGTACCTCTCCGAGCACGGGAAACAGGACATAGCGGAGAAGATCGTCCTCCACAAGGGATTCCCCGGCTGGCTGCACATGCTTGACCGCGGTGCGACTACGTTGTGGGAGACGTGGAAGGAGAGCGACAACATCTACTCCAACTGCCATCCGATGTTCGGCAGCGTGGACGAGTGGATTCTTCGGTTTGGAAAATGAAAGGAAAAATAATGAAAATACTGACAACTGTTTTGGTGGCGGCGGCGTGTCTTGCGCACGCGGAGACGATTGACGTGCCTGCGGGGCAGACGCGGACGGTCGACCCGGGGCGTCGTTTCACGGGCGGCGTACTCGTGAAGACTGGCGCGGGTGAGCTCGACCTGACGGGCGCGGAACTCGCAAACGCGGGGCTTGAGATACGCGAAGGATCCGTACGCCTGCGTGGCGGCGGTGCCTTCGCGGTGACAACGCGATTCGTGCGGTTCGACGTACACAGGACGCGTCCCGGAAAGAAGGGACCGCCCGAGTTCGCGGATTCCGGCGCGCAGTTCAGCGAGTTCAGACTCTACAACGGCGGCAAGCTCGTGCCGTTCCCCAAGGAGGCGAAGGCGATCGAGGGTGCGGTCGGCGGCGCGGAGGGGCCGGACAAGGGCATTGACGGCGACGTGAAGACGAAGAGCTACAACGGTGGACCCCTCGTCGTCGACATTGGCCGCGAGGTGACGTTCGACGCCTATTCCTTTGTCACGGCAAACGACGCGATCGCGCGCGATCCCGCCGGGTGGTCGGTGTCCGTCGGCACGGCGGACGGCAGTCGCGTAAAATGGCGCACGGTCGGGAGCGTTTCGGACTTCACGGCGCCAAAGGCGCGTTTTGCCGAGGCGGGGCGTCTATTCCCCCTGTCGCTGTGCGACGTCGTGCCTGCCGATTATCCAGTGACGGTGTGCGGCAAGGGGCGTCTCGTGCTGTCGAACGTGAACGAGATGCTGGAGTGCGTGGATGGGAACGGATTGATAGAACTGGATGGTGCCACGGTGACATTCGCGCCCTGTGCGGCCTTCGCTGGTTCCGTGTGCGGAGGAAACGTGACCTACCGCAAATAAAAAAGCCTTTTCTGCATGGCGGAAGGGGGGGGATTCGAACCCCCGGTGGACTTGCGCCCACACAACCTTTCCAAGGTTGCACCATCGACCACTCGGACACCCTTCCAAGCAGAAAAAGTGCGTATAGTATACCGAATTCCTGCGGCCAACTCAACCCGAAAATTCCAGAAAATTCACGTGGCTCCGGTAATGGACCGCGTACAAGGCAGAAGAAGGCATGAGATGAAATGTCCCAAATGCGGCACTGACAACGACAAGGTACTTGATTCCCGCGCGGTGCGGGAGGGGGCGGCCATACGCCGGCGGCGCGAGTGTTCCGGCTGCGGCTACCGCTTCACGACGCACGAGGAGATTGACCGCGACGAAGTGACAGTGGTCAAGCGCGATGGCACTCGCGAGCCGTTCTCGCGCGCGAAGGTTGAAAAGGGCGTGCGCGTGGCTTGTCAGAAGCGTCCCGTCTCAGAGGACCAAGTGCAGAATCTGCTGGACGAGGTTGTCATGGCGCTGGACGGCGAGGAGGTGCCTGCGGCGCGCATCGGCGAACTCGTGATGGAACGCCTCCACAAGCTCGACGAGGTGGCGTACATCCGGTTCGCGTCCGTCTATCGCCGTTTCGCGGACGTCAAGGAGTTCCTCCAGGCAATCACTGAGATGGTGAAGAAATGATCGACCTGCACGTCCACAGCACGGCTTCGGACGGCACATGTTCGCCGGAGGAACTGGCCGAGCTTGGCCGTTCCTTCACGGTGATGGCGCTCACCGACCATGACAGCACGGATGGCTGCACACGCTTCATTGATGCTTGCCGACGGTTGAAAGTAGAAGGCCTGCGACTTCCGGGCATCGAGCTGTCGGTCAATCCCGGCGAGGCGTACGGTCAGTTCCACATGCTGGGGCTCGGCATTGATCCAGATGCGCCGTCGCTCACCGAATTCCTCAAACGCATCCGCACGGGACGGGAGGAGCGCAATGTCCTGATGGTGGAGCGCCTCACGTCGCTGGGCATGCCAGTCACTATGGACGAGGTGCGCCGCTATGCCGGAAGCGAGATCGTGGCGCGTCCGCACATCGCGCGCGTCCTCATCGATAAGGGCTTCGCAAAAAGTGTGAAAGACGCGTTCGACCGCTTCATCGGACCGAAGGCGGTGGCTTATGTCTCGCGTTACCGTCCGACTCAGGCGGAGGCGATTGACGTAATACACGCTGCCCACGGCGCGGCCGTGATGGCGCATCCGAGGTTCTGGACATCTGACGCGGGGCTTCTTGCCGACGGTCTCGCCCGGCTGAAGGACCTGGGCCTCGATGGCGTGGAGTCCGTCTACCAGGCGAATCTCCCGCTTGAAACGCCGATGCACCTGCGCGTGGCGCGCTCGTTGGGACTTGCCGTCACGGCTGGGAGCGACTTCCACGGCGCGAACAAGAACGCAATCACGCTCGGCATGGACGTTGAGGACGAACGGGATTTCATCGCCCCGCTGCTTGACGCGCTTGCCAGGCGGGGCTCCAAGGCCATTTGACTAGGGGATTCCGGATGAGCGGCGAGGATGAATGTGGAATTCGGCTTCGCGCTTTTTTTCTGAAAGTTCGGCTTGCCTCTGAGCCGTGAAAAGCGGTAAAATAGGCAAGTCCATGAAAATCAAAGAAATCCTTTCGTCAGGACAGCCATCACTGTCCTTTGAGGTGTTCCCGCCTAAGGCTGACGCCTCGTTTGAGCCTATCCGCGCGGCCGTGGCGCGCCTCGCCGAGCAGCGTCCGTCGTTCATGTCCGTCACCTACGGCGCGTCGGGCAACGCGCAGGCGAACACGGTGGAAGTGGCCGCGTTCGTGCAGAGCCTCGGCGTGCCGGCCCTCGCGCACCTCACGTGCGTGGCGGCGTCGCGTGAGAAGATCGCGGACGAGACGGCGGCGCTCCGAGCGGCGGGCATCGAGAATGTCCTGTGTCTGCGCGGCGACCTGCCGCGCGACCTCGCGGAACCACCGCCCGGACACTTCGCGCACGCGGTCGACCTCGTGCGCGCGCTCAAGCCAGGCGGATTCTGTCTCGGCGGCGCGTGCTACCCCGAGTGCCACCCCGACTGCGCGCACATGGACGACGACATCGAATACCTCAAGCAGAAGGTGGACGCCGGACTCGACTTCGTGACGACGCAGATGTTCTTCGACAACAACATCTTCTACCGTTATCTCGCGAAGCTACGGACGCGCGGCGTGACGGTGCCGGTGATCGCGGGCATCATGCCTGTCGCGAACGGCAAGCAGATCGCGCGCATCTGCCGTCTCTCCGGCACCTACCTGCCCAGCCGCTTCAAGGCTATCGTAGACCGCTTCGGCGACCGTCCCGACGCGATGCTCGACGCGGGCGTGGCCTACGCGACTGAGCAGATCGTGGATCTCTTCGCGAACGGCGTCAATGCCGTGCACGTCTACACGATGAACCGTCCAGAAGTGGCCGAGCGCATCATGTCCAACCTACGCGGAATCATCGGCGGTCGTTGACCCCGCGCACTTGTAATTCAAGAAGCGAATTTGGTATAATTCGTCCGTCCCGCAAAAACACCAATGGAAGAAAACATGAAATCAGCAAAACATGTCGTCTCGTTTGCGCTCGCGTGCGCGGTAACTGCAATGGTCCAGGCGGAGCTTCCGCCATGGCGCACGCCCAAGGTGAATTCCATCAACCGCCTCCCGGCGCGCGCGATCGCCGTGCCGTGCGAAAGCAGGGACGCCGCCCTCGCGATCGCGAAGGGCGAGAAGCCGCGCACGGACTCTAAATGGCTTACGTCGCTGAACGGCACGTGGGATTTCAAGTGGAAGCACACGATCGACGCCCCCGCCTGGGAGAAGTCCGCGAAGATTGCCGTCCCCGGATGCTGGCAGCTGCAGGGTGATTACGACCCCGCGCTCTACACCAACGTCACGTTCCCGATAAAGGACCTCGGCAACGGTGACCCGACAGGGGAACCCCCGAAGGAGTTCATGAGCCACTACTTCCGCAATCCCGTCGGCCTGTATTCGCGCACGTTCACGCTGCCCGCAGGCTGGAAGGGGCGTCGCACGGTGATCCACTTCGGCGGCGTGAGCTCCGCCATGTACGTGCGGCTGAACGGCAAGGACGTCGGTTACAGCGAGGACAGCCGCCTTCCCGCCGAGTTCGACCTCACGCCGTACCTTAAGGAGGGCGAGAACGCGCTTGAGGTGGAGGTGCTCAAGCACTGCGACGGAACGTTCCTCGAAGACCAGGACTTCTGGCGTCTCTCCGGCATCTTCCGCGACGTCTGGCTCGTCTCCGAGCGCGCCGAGGCCGCAAAGGACCTCGTCGTTGAGGCGGCGCTTTCCGACGACTACAAGATCGGCACGCTCGTCGTCCGCGACGAGAACGGCAAGGCGCTCCTGGAGAAGACGTATTCCAATCCGAAACTCTGGAGCTGCGAGACGCCCAACATGTACTACGAGACGATCGAGACCGCCGGCGACTACCGCGCCGTCGCGTTCGGCTTCCGCAAGGTCGAGATCAAGGACGCCGTGATCTACATCAACGGCAAGCGCGCAATCTTCAAGGGCACGGACCGCCATGAAATGCAGCCCGAGAGCGGCTACACCGTGACGCTTGACGGGATGAAGCGCGACATCGAGATATTCCACAAACTCAACATCAACGCCGTGCGGACGTGCCACTATCCCGACGACCCGACGTGGTACGAACTCTGCGACCGCGAGGGCATCTACGTCGTCTGCGAGGCGAACATCGAATCGCACGGCGCGGGCTACGGCAAGGACACCTACGCGAAGAAGCCGGCCTTCCTTGAGTCGCACGTGGAGCGCGGCGTGAACATGGTGAAGACCTTCCGCAACCATCCGTCCATCGTGATCTGGTCGATGGGCAACGAGGCGGGCGATGGCCCCAACTTCGTGGCCGAGTACAAGGCGATGAAGGCGATCGACAGCACGCGTCCCGTGCAGTACGAGCGCGCGCAGGACACGGACCACAGCGACGTCAAGTGCCCGATGTACACGCGCCCGTGGGATGTCGAGAAGTACGTCAAGAACAACCCGAAGAAGCCGTTCGTCCTCTGCGAATACACGCACGCCATGGGCAACTCCAACGGCGGCATTCAGAAGTACTGGGACCTCGTGTGGAAATACCCGTCGATGCAGGGTGGGTTCATCTGGGACTTCGTGGACCAGGCGGTGTGGAAGACGGATGCCACCGGCAAATGGCTCGCCTACGGCGGCGACTTCGGCGACTACCCGAACGACGACAACTTCAACTGCAACGGCGTCGTCGCGGCGGACCGCTCGTTCCATCCCGGCGCGTGGGAAATCAAGCACGCCTACCAGCCCATTATGGTGAAGTCGTGGGACTGGGCGACGAAGACCGCGGTCATCTTCAACAACTACCGTTTTACGTCGCTTGACCGCATCACGGGAATCTGGATTGTAAGCAAGGAGGGCACCATCGTGGCGAGGGGCCGCCTGGACCTCTCCGGATTCGCGCCGGACAGTGAAAAGGCCGTGTCGGTGGCCGCCCCCGACGGCGATGCGATTACGTTCTGGTTCAAGAAGAAGGGGCTCAAGCGTCCGATGCTGGCGCATGACCAGTTCACCAAGCCGTTCACGCCCGTTCCCGCGCCGGCGACGACGGGCGTTGCCGCCAATGCGGGTGCATTCCGCATCAACCTCTGGCGCGCGCCGATCGACAACGACCGCGGCTGGAAGATGGACAAGGTGTGCAAGGTGTGGCGCGACGCGACCGCCTCGCAGAAGATGCCCGACGGCGTCACGGCGTCTTTGACCGCTTCTGCGGCCGGGGCGGGCAAAACGCTTGTGAGTCTGTCGCTTGACGTGAAGAACGGAAAGTTGCCCCCCATCCCGCGCGTGGGCGTCACGTTCAAGATACCGAGAGATTTCAAGAGGGCCGAGTGGTACGGTCTCGGTCCATGGGAGAACTATTCCGACCGTGCCACGGCGGCGATGCTCGGCAAGCATTGGGCGAACATCGGCCTGTGCCGGGGACTTGCGGGGAAGGACGGCAAGATCGCGTACGTGCCGAACGCGCTCAACCCCGACAACTACTCCGAACCCGGCGAGCAGGGCTACCGCTCGGGATGCCGGTACGTCGAGTTCGTGAACGCCGCCGGAAAGAAGATCCGCGTGACGGCGTTGAACGCGCCGTTCGGATTCAACGCCTGGCCGTATTCGCAGGAGTCCCTTGAAAAGGCGAAGCACCAGTGGAATCTCTCGGACGAAGGGGAGATCACGGTCAACATCGACGCGATCCAGATGGGCGTCGGCGGTGACAACAGCTGGGGGAACCGTCCGCACAACGAGTTCATGCCAGGGAAGGGCAAGTACGAGCTGCAGTTCCTCGTGGAAGGCATTTAGCTTTTGGTCCAAGCCCCGTTGCACCAAAACACACCCTTGCGCCCTTGTGTCATTTTTGCGCACTTGTGCGGGGTAGGTCATTTTGGTATACTATGCGGCGCGATTTCAAACAACAAGGAAACGAAAAGATGAAGATTGCCATTGGCGCCGACCACGGCGGGTTCGAACTGAAGAAAAACCTTATAGCGTCCTTCACGGGCGCGGAGTTCATCGACGTGGGCTGCACGGGACCTGATGCGTGTGACTTCCCCGACTATGCCGATATCGTTGCGGAGAAGGTTGCGCTTGGCGAAGTTGATTTCGGCGTTTTGGTGTGCCGCACCGGCATGGGCATGACGATGGCCGCGAACCGCTTCCAGAACGTACGCGCGGCGCTGTGCCTCGACACTGGCACGGCGGAGCTCGCCCGTCGGCACAATGGCGCGAACGTACTCTGCATGGGGGCGGACAAGGTCGAGCTGGCGCAGGCGCTGGAAATCCTCTCGGTGTTCGTATCCGAGCCGGAGGACAAGGCCGAGCGCCATGCCCGCCGCCGCGCGAAGATCGAGCGCGCGCGCCGCCTGAGCGACTTCTCCGGCCTCGCACACGACGACCCCGAGGTCTACGCCGCGATCAAGGCGCAGGTGACGCAGGAGGATACGGAAATCAACCTCATCGCCTCGGAGAACACCTCGTCCCGCGCCGTACGTCTCGCCGCCGGCAGCGTGTTGATGAACAAGTACGCGGAAGGGTATCCGGGAAAGCGCTGGTATTCGGGCTGTCTGCCCGTGGACGCGGCGGAGGAGCTCGCGCGCAAGCGCGCATGCCAGCTGTTCGGCGCCGACCACGCGAACGTGCAGCCGCACTGCGGCTCGTCCGCCAACATGGCGGTGTACCTCGCCACGATCAAGCCCGGCGACACGATCCTCTCCCTTTCGCTCGACCAGGGCGGACACCTCTCGCACGGCTCGCCCGTGAACTTCAGCGGCAAGCTCTACCACATCGTGCCCTACACGGTGGACCGCACCACGGAGCGTCTGGACTACGACGCTCTTGAGAAGCAGGCCCTTGAGGTGAAGCCGAAGATTCTCCTTTCCGGCGCGAGCGCGTATCCGCGCGCGATCGACTTCAAGCGCATCCGCGAAATCTGCGACAAGGTGGGCTGCATCATGATGGTGGACATGGCTCACATCGCGGGCCTCGTGGCCGGTGGTGCGCATGAGAGCCCCGTCCCCTACGCCGATTTCGTCACCTCCACCACGCACAAGACGCTGCGCGGCCCGCGCGGCGGCCTCGTGCTCTGCAAGGAGAAGTGGGCGAAGGCGATCGACGCCGCCGTGTTCCCCGGCATGCAGGGCGGTCCGCTCGAGAACATCATCGCGGCGAAGGCCGTGTGCTTCCGCGAGTGGATGCAGCCCGAGATGAAGGACTACGCCGCGCAGGTCGTGAAAAACTGCCAGGCGATGTGCAAGGCCGTTCAGGACCGCGGCTGGCGGATCGTCTCCGGCGGTACGGACAACCACCTCTTCCTCGTGGACGTGAAGGGCACGAAGGGCATCACGGGCAAGGACGCGGCGGCGGCGCTCGACGCGGCCGGCATCGTCGTGAACAAGAACACGATTCCATACGACACCGAGAGCCCGTTCAAGTGTTCCGGCATCCGCGTGGGCACGGCGTCGATTACGACGCGCGGCATGAAGGAGGCCGAGGCGGCGCTCATCGGCGGCTGGATTGCCGACATCCTTGACGACATAACGAACACGTCCGTCCAGGCCGAGGTGAAGGCCAAGGCCGCCGCCCTCACGGCGAAGTTCCTCGTGCCGTAATTGCGGCGCTCAGATTACCCGCGACGTCTCGGAATTCAGGACATTCCGCAACGATGGGCGTAGTGTGAGTTATTGGAAATTATGACCTACGACACCATCAACGACGCAGTGACGATGGCGGGAGGCGCGGGCGCGCTTCTCGCGGGGCGCTACCGCATTGTCAAGCAGCTCGGTCAGGGCGGCATGGGGAGCGTGTGGCTCGCGGAGGATACGCAGCTCGACAACAAACCGTTCGCGATCAAGATGCTGCCGCCGATCCTCGTCTCGAACAAGCGCGCGTACCGCCAGCTGAAGGACGAGGCGCTCGTGGCGATGCAGCTCGTCCATCCCAACATCGTGCAGATCCGCGCTTTCGAGGAGAACGACGGCAACCCGTTCCTCGTGATGGACTACATCGACGGTCAGACCCTGGATGATTACCTCTGTGAAGAGTGTAAAATTGAAAGTGTAAAGTGTAAAGTTGGCGGAGGCATCTGTGAAGACGAAGTCATTCGCATCCTGAAGCCGA
>CADCOC010000130.1 GCA_902802945.1 uncultured bacterium
TTGAGGTGAAAAAGTTCGTTTTATACAGGAGGTGACATCAGATGAGTTATACGTTGCAATTACCGGCGACGGTCATAGATGATGCCAAGATGTATGCGAGTTCCTGCGGAACTACGCTTGCCCGGCTTTTGAAAATGTACGTCCTTGAATTATCCACTCGCAAACCATCTGCGAGAAAGCGCAAGCTTGGAATAGCCGAAGGTGAATGTCGTGTGCCGACAATGGAGGAAGACCGCATGATGGATGAGGAGATTGCAAGCCTTTTCGGGAGCTCTGCCGATGAAGTATTTGCTTGATACCCATATCATTTTGTGGGCGGCATTGGATGTCAGGAAGCTTTCAAGGAAAGCGAAGAAAATCCTTGAGGATCCCGATAACATACTTTACTTCAGCCCAGTTTCGCTTTGGGAAATTTCGATAAAGCATGCGAAGCATCCTAATCAGATGCCAATGACATCCGAGCGCGCAAAGGAACTCGCGCTCAAGATGGGATTGGTTGAATTGCCCGTGCGTTCTCGGCATGGCGTCGACATTGCAAACTTGCCCGAAATCCACAACGATCCATTTGATCGGATGCTCATTACCCAGGCCCGTAGTGACGGCCTTATTCTTATTTCGCATGATGACAAGGTGATTGCATACGGTGCCGGGGTTGTGAGGGTATAGGATCTTGCACGTTCCGCACCATACGGTGCCGGGGTTGTGAGGGTATAGGATCTTGCACGTTCCGCACCATAATCTCACACCTCATACCCGCTACTTCACATATCGCGATAAGTGACGTACCGCGCACGTGACCGCCGCTGGCGGAGTGGGCGTGGGCGCGGGGACGTGAGACGATAGACGAGAGACGAACCGAGACGTGAGACGATGAGACATTGGCAAAGCCGCATTGCCTCTTAGTCTCACGTCTACTAGTCTCCATTCGCGTCTCACGTCTCGCGTCTCTCGTCAATCTCTGCGCGCTCGCGCGCAAAACTTCAATTTCCCAAAATCCCGCTTGCGTTGGGCGGGGGAATGTGGCATACTATTTCCGTCTTGCCTCTCAAAGGCGAGATAACAGATTACCCGCGCGGGTCAGACGGTGAGCAACCGTAATCGTCGTCGCGTTTGGGTCGCGTTGAGAGTAAAAGCCTCGGAAACTTGAAACTCGTAGCAACGCACAGAAGAAGCACTGCCTTCGTGCAGTTTTGCCTCCTTCGGTGTATTGCTACAGGTCCATCCGAGGCACCTACTCTCGATGCATCGAGGGAGGTGCTTGTGTTTCCACCACCGCCCCGATGTCTGAAGAATGGGAACGACACGTTGCGCTTGGTTCTCGCGCCGAAGGTGTTAACGTGCAAGTAACAGGTGCGGGAGAGAAATAAGAATGTGAGGTTGCCAGATGGCAAGCAACAAACAAGTTGAGGAACTGGACTTTAACGCACTAGTCGTGCGTTGTGCTGGTCCAGACAAGGAAGAGCAAGAGGCATATCTTGTTAAGGTTGTCATGAAGTTGCTAATTCAGCATTTTGGACGAGGTAAAAAGCTTCCCGACGAAAATGTTCTCCGCGCCATTGGAATTTGCGAAGAAGATACGCAGGTTGCCATGAAAGTGCTGGATAGTATTTATGAATATGTGGTTAAAGCACTACTTGGAGATCCTCGATGTGATCTTCTTGGCATTAGTCCTGAGATCATAGAATATATGCGGTCAGAATTGGAACGGAGACAGGCCATCCAACGTGAAGCGGGAGTTTAAAAGGAGGTATGGCGATGAACCGAGTTCTGAATGTTGCGGCTATGGTGATTTCCATGGTGTTGTTTTTGATGTGTGATCAGCTCAATGCCGCAGTCGTTAACATCACGCAAGGATCCACATCGGGTTACACGATGACGGATGGGAACACATACGTCATCCAGAACTCGGTTTCGTTTACAAACGACACGGTTGGCGGCAGTGGAATGACGGTCGCGGATAATGCAACAGTCGTGCTCTATGTCCCTGCTGGCGTTACGCTTACAGCGATGGGAGCAAACGGAAGTGGACGGACAGGTGGTGGTGCGGGGATTCGAGTCCCTAAAACATCAACACTTATCGTCACTGGCGAAGGATCGGTAAAAGTGGCTGGTGGAAATGCTGGGAATGGTGAAGATGGTGAAAGTGGTTATAATGCGTCTCAATATTCAGGTGGATTAGGTGGTTCAGGTGGAGCAGGAGGTGGTGGCGCCGGAGCAGGGATAGGTGGAGTTGGTGGAACAGGTGGGGCACCAAACGCAGGAAATGGCGGGGTGGGGGAATCTATGGGACACGCCTATGTTTTAGGTTCGATATGTATTGAAGCTTTTTCAGGTCTAGACGGGAGAGGTGGAAAGTTTGGCGGTTGGGGTGAAAACGCATGGTTTACTAAGAATGGGAGTGATTACATCTCTGGTGGTGGTGGTAGTGGGGGGCCTGGAGGCGCTGGTTCGTCGCCATCGTGTCCAATAGGAGGTGGCGGAGCATCTGGAGGTGCAGGAGCCAAGGGCGGGAAAGGTTATTACGGCGTTTTAGATATGTGGGATGCAACATTTTGGGGCGGCGGAGGAGACTCGGCAAGGGAGAAAGGAGCTGATTATTATGGCATTCCGGGCGGCTTGGCAGGGAATGAAGGTGACGCGGGTGTATTATATGTTTCACCAGAAGTGACCATTAACGTAGAACGGGCACATGTGCCGACCACAACGTGTGCAGTAGTGCAATACACTATAACATTCGATACCAATGGTGGTACGCTTTCTTCTGAATCAACCAATATTACGGCAACATTGGGTTGCGGTTTGCCAGATTGTATACCGACACCTATTTGGCGCGGGTATCTGCTTTGCGGTTGGAAGGATGAGAATGGAACAGAATACTATGATGGTAATGGGAAAAAGATGCTTACGTCCTATTCATTTCCGGGCGATGTTGTTCTTCACGCTGAATGGGTAATCGATCCAGACCGCATGATTATTACGCCTGCTGATGGAACAATATTTGAAGGTTCTTTGACGATAGCGATGTCGAGTTCTGTTGAAGGAACAACGATTCGCTACACGGTGGATGGAAGTGACCCTACCATTGACTCTCCTGCCTACCAGAAATTCAAGATTACAAAGAAAACTACGATAAAAGCAGTAGCATTTTATGATGATGGAAATCATAGTGATGTTTTTACTGCATCTTATGCATTTGGTCGTTGCGCCGACCCGGTCGTTTCGCCTGAGGACGGAACGGTATTTGAGCATTCGGGGCAGATTGTGACGATTGACAAGAACGGCGAGGAAGGTGTGCTTCGGTACACGACTGACGGCACCGATCCAACGCGGGAATCGCCCGCTTACGAGGAGCCGTTTACGGTGGACGATTCTACGGTTGTGAAGGCCAAGGTGTTCAGCGACGAGTTCTTCGACTCGTCTGTCGTGATGGCGAGTCTGACACGCGTGCGGGAGGGTGTGACGACGCCAGCCATAGACGCAGCGTCGTCGTTCACGGGGTCGAAGACGAAGGTGTCGATCTCCTGTGCGACGGAGGGCGCGGTGGTGCGCTACACGCTGGACGGCAACGAGCCGAATTCCCATTCAACGAAGTACACGGGGCCGTTCTATGTGACGGACAGCTGTACGGTGAAGGCGTATGCGGTGAAGCCCGACTGCCTCAATTCCGAGGTGGCGACGTTCGCGATTGAGAAGGTGTGGTGCATCGGGGATACGATGGGCAAACCGGATCACGGGTTCACGACGGGAGGCGACGGTGACAAGGCGTTTTACCGCGTGGCGGATGCGTCTGCCCCGAACGGCGAGGCGATGCATTCCGGCGACATCGGCAACAGCAGCGCGTACGGCTCGTTCACGCGGACGGTCCTCTCCACGACGGTGACGGGGCCGGGCACGGCGAGTTTCGCGTGGAGGGCGTCCTGCGAGGACGACGCGCCCGACTACGAATGGGACCACGGCGAGTTCGCCGTGGACGGCGTCGTCAAGGCGTATATCAGCGGCGAGACGGGCTGGACGAACGTCAGCGTGGCGGTGACGGGCCCCGGCGAGCACACCCTCACCTGGACCTACCTCAAGGACGACACCGAGTCGGAGGGCGAGGACTGCATCTGGGTGGGTGGCTTCGGCTGGGAGAGCGCAGAACCGTACACGCACACGACGGAGGTGCCCGTGCCGTATGCGTGGCTCACGGCACATGACCCCGACGTGGTGGACGAATACGAGGCGTATGAAGCGTCCGCCAAGAAAACTGCCGCGAACGGGAGGAAGGTCTGGGAATGCTATGTGGTGGGACTTGATCCGCAGACGATGGACGAGTTCAAGATCAGCGCGTTCCCGATGAAGGCGGATGGGACTCCGGATCTGGAGAATATTGCGGTCGATCCGCCGAAGGCGCAGTGGAACGTGCCGGGCGCGCGGGCAGTCGTGTACGGCGCGGCGACGCTGGATGGTGAATGGAAGTCGGTTGAAGGGGCGACGGCGGAGGAGAAGGCGGCGATGCGGTTCTTCAAGGTGGTGGTGGAGGTGCCGTAGCAGCGAGTGGGGACAGCAAGCGTACAACAGCAAGATGGAGAATTGCCGTGACAAGTGCGTATGTCATGCATTTAACGGCGTAGGAGCCATTCGCAGAAAAACGGACTGCCGAAGCGGTATTCCCCTTCGTAGTTGTATATTATGTTCTCCCGTTCAAGCTTGGCGACGGCCTTTTTTACTGATGCCGCGCTAAAGACTTGCGCCGCGTCAAGGAATGCGCCGGAGTATATCTCCTTGCCACCGCGTTCGGCGATGGTGCGGAGAACGCGCGTCTGCTGCGCGGTAAGTTGCTTGATTGCAAATGTGAAGTGGTCGTGCTCCCTTGCGAAGATAATGGCAAGGGCCTCTTGGATGTCGGATTCCTCGAGCGTTGTCCCGTTGCTGCTCATCTGCCAGAGCGCGTCGCAGAGTTCTTGGATAAAGCCGGGCGTGTCGCGTGCGGTACGGGCGATGGCGTCGAACATCTGGCGTGTGAGTTTTCGCTTGCCCGTGGCAAAGCGCCCCTTGATGAAGGCGAAGAATTCGTCCGCGTCGATGTTCCCGACCTTGAACGCGGCTGCGGAATGGTAGAACGGACTGGAATACTTGAAGAATATCTCCGCCATCTTGTTCCGTATGCTGCCGAGGAAAATGTACGGAGTGTTGGAGTCGAGCTGGATTCTGGAGCGCAGCACGGCGAGTGTCCTTTCGCCGTCGTCTATGTCTAGGATGTCCTGGAACTCGTCGAGAAGGACACATGTCCTGCGCCGCTTTGTCTGCGCCAAAAGTACGTCAAGCACGGTGTCGAGCGTTGCAGGCTCGGCGGCGACTCGCGAATCGACCGTCACCGTCGGTGCGCCGGAAGAAGGGTCTATGGAAACCGTCGGCCTAAGATGCGCGAGCAGGGCGGCAACAAGCCTGCGGCAGACATCCGCCTGGTCGCGAACGCAGAGAAAATCGGCATGGAAGAGGGCGATGTTTTTCATGTGCCGCACCGTCTCGAGAACGAGGGACGTCTTTCCTGTTCTGCGTTCCCCCTGCATGACGACGTTTTGGCCGGACTCTATGCGGGACGCAAGTTCTCGCTCAAGTGCAGGACGAGGGCAGAAGAAGTCCCCATTGACAGTGCATCCGTATTTGAATGGGTTCATTACAGCCTCTTTCTTTCTCTTGTCATTGTGCTAAATGGTGTTGTGCCAAAAGGCGTTATGCTAATCGGCACAACGCAAGTAGTATAGCATATTAAGATGGCCTTTGACAATGGGGGGCGCGTTGTCTTTTATAGCGTGTGCAGCGCGCCCGTCCTACCAAGATGGTCATGTGTGACACGTGATGCTGGATGGTGTTGAAGGGGCGATGGCGGCGGAGAAGGCGGCGATGCGGTTCTTCAAGGTGGTGGTGGAGGTGCAGTAGGGGGGGCGCGGCTCGCCCGGAGGGCTCGCCCCACCTTGCGGCGCGCTCGGTGATCGCGCCATACCGCAACGGGCAAGATGCCCGTTGTCCCAGTTGCGGGCGCGGAGGCCCGCCACCCCATTGCGCCGCCAAGATGGCGGCTCTCCCAGTCATTGCGCCGCCAAGATGGCGGCTCTCCCAGTCATTGCGCCTATGCTACTTGAAAGAGGTGCGCGGGCTAACCTGACTCTCAACCTATCAACCTATCAAACTATTAAACTATCAAACCTCAAACCTTGGCATGGAACTTGCTAAACGGGCGCGTATTTGCTAGACTTGAAACGTTTTCCCAAAAGAAGGAATGACGAATATGAAAGCGATGAAGATGACGTTTATGTCCGTGGCTGTGGTTGCCGCTGCGCTGGTGGTAGATGCCGCGCCTGATCCTGAAACCGTATTTCGCAACCCGCCGCAAAGCGCGAAGACTGGTGTGTGGTGGCATTGGATGGGGTGCAACGTCACTAAAGAAGGAATCGTCAAGGACCTCGACTGGTTCAAGGAAACCGGCATCGGCGCGGCGACGATCTTCGGCATGGCCGACGTCTGTTCGCCGTGGGCGACGAAGATCAAGAACAGCCCCAACGAGGGCCTGATTGCGTTCACGCCCGACTGGTGGAAGCTCGTGCGCTTCGCGTGCGAGGAGGCGGAGAAGCGCGGCATCGAGATCGGCGTGCACAACTGTCCCGGCTACACCTCGACGGGCGGCCCGTGGATTCCCCCTCGTCTTTCGATGCGCGAGCTCGTGTTCAACGTCACGAACGCCGAGGCGCAGATATCGCTCACCGCGCACGCCGCGTTCCCCGTGCAGGTGGGCGAAGGCGGACCGTTCAAGAAACCGGACATCCCAAGCCGCCGGACGGACCTCCAGGAGATCGCCGTCGTGGAGGGCGTGCGCGTGCAGCACATCCCGATGGGCTCCTTCACGCAGCCCAACCAGTGGGAGACGTTTGGCGTCGAGTGCGACAAGATGAACCCGGAGGCCGTCGCATTCCACATGGACAAGGTGATCGGCGACATGAAGAAGTACGTCGGCGACCAGATCGGGCGCGGCCTCAAGTTCGTGCTTTTGGACAGCTACGAGGCCGGATGGCCGTCATGGACCCCGAACATGCGCGCGGAGTTCAAGGCGCGGCGCGGGTACGATCCGCTCCCGTACCTGCCGATCCTCGGCGGGTTCAAGGTTTCCGTCGCGAAGGACAAGGCGGCGGAAAAGAAGTTCCGCGACGATTTCAAGCTCACCATCAGGGAGCTTTACCGCGACGTGTTCTTCAAGATCATCCACGAAAAGCTTTCCGCAGTCGGACTGGAGATGGCCTGCGAGCCGTACGGCGGACCGATCGACACACACATGTGCGCGGGGTACGTGGACCGGCTGATGACCGAGTTCTGGTACAGGCCGAACCTCAACCGCAAGCTCCCCGGGCGCCTCGGCTGGGACCAGTGGACCGGTCCCGGCGGGAAGCGCCACAACGTCGTCGAGGCGGAGGCGTTCACGGGCAGCCCCGGCGCCTGCAACTGGATCGAGACGCCGTATCTCCTAAAGGCGGCGGGCGACACGCAGTTCTACCGCGGCATCAACCGCATGACGCTGCACACCTGCCCGCTCCAGCCGTGGCCGGACGAGTTCCTGCCCGGCAAGGTGATGGGACGCTGGGGCACGCACTTCGGACGCACGCAGACGTGGGCGAAGAGCGGCAGGGGTTTCTTCACGTACCTCAACCGCTGCCAGGCGCTTCTCCAATGGGGCGAGCCGAGCAAGATCCGCATCATCGGCCACGACATCACGCCCAGGGGCACGCCGCTCACCGCCCACGCCCGCGAGGCGGACGGCACGGTCGTCTTCTTCGTGATGAACCACTCGGACCATCCCGCGTCCATGAACATGGGGCTTCCAGACATCGGCAAGGCACCGGAGTGGTTCGATCCCGTCACGGGTACGGTCGCGCCGCTCGCCCTCGTCAACGGCAAAGCGCCCATCCAGCTCCCGCCCTGCGGCACGGGCTTCCTCGTGCTGCGCAAGCCGGCCGGCGCGCTTACGGCCAACGCGGACAGCGACTACTACCAGAAGCTCGACAAGCCGTTCACGGGCGGCGACGCCCAGCCCGTCGCGGGACCGTGGCGCGTGACCTTCGGCGGCAAAACAATCGATATGCCTACGCTTTCCGACTGGACGGCCAACGCCGATCCCGACGTCAAGTACTTCAGCGGTACGGCGAAGTACTGCACGCGCCTCGTTGTCGGTCGTCGGCCGTCGAATGTCGGGTCAATCCTCACCCTCGGCAACTGCAACAACCAGGTGGCGAAGGTGATCCTCAACGGCAAGGCGTACGCGCCGGTGTGGTGTGCGCCGTACGAGGTGCGTCTCGCGCCGGGCGACCTGAAGGAAGGGGAGAACACGCTCGAGATCGAGTTCACCAACGTGTGGGCGAACCGGCTCATCGGCGACGAGCAGGAGCCGCCGGACTGCAAATTCGTGAAGGCGGTCTATCCCGGCGGATGGTATCTTGAATCCTTCCCCGACTGGTTCAAGAAGGGAATCGCGGCGCGTCCGTCGAAGGGACGCAAGTGCTTCACGGACTGGAACTACTTCACGAAGGACTCCAAGCTCGCGCCGTCCGGTCTGCTCGGTCCGGTTGTTGTCAGAAGCCTGAGTGAGTCCAAGTAAGGCGGAGCAAAGTGAAAGTGGGAAGCGACAGAGTGAAATTGAGCCGTCGGCATTTTATCGGCGGCGGTGCGGCGATGCTGGGCGTCGGCGCGCTGGGCATGAAGGCCTGGGCGGAAATGGCGAAGCATCCGCTTGCCGGCACGACGCTCCCGAAGTGGGAGAAGGGTCACTTCCGCATATCCATGCTCTACACCGGCAGTGCGGAGGCGTCGTTCCTCGTGTTCCCCGACGGGACGTCCATGCTGATAGACTGCGGCGACTACCGCTGCTGCGGCGTGCCGGCGCTGCCGAACGGCTCGCGCCGCGCGGGCGACTGGACGGCGCGGTACATCCTCAGGGAGAACCCCAATGGCAGGAAGGTCGACTACTTCGTCCTCTCGCACTACCACAGCGACCACGCGGGCGGGCTTCCGTTCAACGCGGGGCGGAGCGCCAACGGCAAGTACAGCATCAGCGGCATCGGGCAGGCGATTGACATGCTCGACTTCACGACGTTCATTGACCGCTCGTGGCCGGACATGAACGACCCCGCGCCGCGCAAAGACAACTTTGACGACTGGACGGTCAAGCACCTTAAGGAGGTTTACGCAGAGGCGGAGAGGCGCGGAATCAAGATCGAGCGCTTCAGGCTCGAGAAGGGCAGCGACCAGATACGCCAGCTGCACGGCGGCGGCGGAAAATTCTCGTACACGCCGCTCTGTGCCAGAGGCGAAATACTGAAGCGTGACGGGACGGTGCTCGACCTCGGCAAGTTCGGCAGGCCTCGGTCGAAGTTCGGCGAGAACGAGATGTCCGTCGGGTTCGTGCTGTCGCTGGGCGACTTCCGCTACTTCACGGCCGGCGACTTCCAGGGCGGCGTGAAGGGCGCGGACGGGAAGCGCGTGGAGATCGAGGACATCCTCGCGGCTGAATGTCCGCAAGTCGATGTGGCCAAGGCCAACCACCACGGACACCACTCCATGCCCGACAAGCTCGTGAATGCGCTGCACGCGCGCGTTGTCCTCGCGGGCGTCTGGCACCTGGCGCACATGACGCGGGATACCATACGCCGTCTCGCAAAGGGCGGATGGCCGTGCCTCTACGCGCCGGGACTGTTCCCCGAAAAACGGCGGAAGGAGGACGCGGCCGAGGCGTGGATGAAGGATGTCGCGCCGGAATCGTTCGCTGGGGCTCATGCGGTGGTGGACGTCGCGCCGGATGGGAAGTCCTATCGGCTGATGATGGTGACGGCGGCGGACGAATCGTTCCGCATCCTCGGCGCATACGACTTCAAGACATCTTCAAAGGCAGCAACTATCGGGTGATCCTCCATGAAAAAAAGCGTCTTTATTTTCGCGATGACGGCAGCGTGCATGATGTACGCTGCGGAAACATATCCGCTCGCGGACTTCCTTGAGCTGGGGGTGAGGACGCGTCCAGGGCAGTGTCTGATGAACCTCGCCGGCATAACCTCGGCGGGGCGCACGATACCCGGCGCGGCCGCCGTTGAGCGGCAAGGCCTGGGTGACGGCTATCAGACGAAGTGGGGCCTTGAGATCGGGCATCTCCGCGAGGGCGCGAACTGCGTCTATCGCGGATTCGACTTCTCCACGCCGGAGGCGCGCGCGTTGGAGTTCCATGTCTCGTCCGACATGCAGGATTCGTGCATGGAGTTGTACGATGTGGACGAGCGGCGGTCGCGGGGCAACCGCCCTACCGATGCGGACGAGCGGCGGCTCGCCGGGACGGCTCGCCCCACCTTGCTAGGGACGGTGTTTTGTCCGTACACCGCCGGCTGGAAGAAATACCAGACAGTGAAGTTCTCGCTCCCCGATTCGGCGGCGGGGGTGAAGAACCTCAAGATCCGCTTCCGCCACGCGAAGAAGGAGGATCGTCCGGGAGAGGCACGCTTGTCGTGCCCTCCGCCGGACATCGTGCCGGGTGGCGCGATGGTCGTGGTGCAGCGTCGCAACCTTCGGCCCTCGCACGTCTATACTTACCATGTAGAGGGACTATCGAAAGGCGGCGGATTGTACGTGGCCGATTTCGCAAATGGTGAGGTGCATCGGCTTGTGGATGCGACAGACGGCATTGTGCTGGATGCGCAGGTTTCGTACGACGGGAAGCAAATCCTCTTCAGCTGGAAGCGCACGATGTCCGAACCGTTCGCAATCTGGCGCATCAACGCGGACGGCACGGGACTTCAAAAGATCATCTCCGGCCCCTGCAACAACCAGAACGCGTGCTGGCTGCCGGACGGCGGCATCGCGTTCACGAGCGACCGCAAGCCCGCGTTCGCGTACTGCTGGACTTCTACCTCGCCGGTCCTCTACCGCGCGGACGGCGACGGCAAGAACGTGGTGCGCCTCTCCGCGAACTACCTCACCGACTTCACGCCGTCCGTGATGGGCGACGGGCGCATCCTCTTCAGCCGCTGGGAGTACGTGGACCGTCCGGCGATCCCGATCCAGAGCCTGTGGGCGATCCAGCCGGACGGCACTGGCCTTTCGGGCGTGTTCGGCAACCGCGTCCTTTCGCCCGCCACGTTCATGTTCGCGTACGACGTGCCGGGGCGTCCCAACACCTTCCTCTGCATCATGACGTCGCACAACGGTCCGTGCAGCGGTGCGGTGGGTCTCATCGACGTGTCGCTCGGCGGCAACGCGCAGAAGGCGATCCGCAACCTCACGCCGGAGGTGAAGGTGCCGCCGGTGGGGGACGGCATCCGTGGCAACGGGGTCCGCGGGCCTTACACCACGACCTATCCTGTGGATCGCGAACGTTACCTTGTTTCGAAGGGTGGCGAGATTCAGCTGCGCCACTTTGATTCGGATGCGGTGCGCACGCTTCTCATGCCGCCGGGAGACGGCCTCGGCTGGTATTCTCCGCAGCCGCTTGCGCTGCGGGCGAAGCCTGTTGCCCAACGCGCGAACGTGCGCAAGGCGGACGCCGGGCCGTTCGCGGAGGTGGTGGTGCAGGACGTCTACATCGGCCTTGAAAGGCACGTGAAGCGCGGCGAGATCAAGCGTCTCGCGGTCATTCAGGAGATGGAGAAGGACATCCGCGCCGAGACGCGCCTCAGGCAGTTCGGTTTCCAGTTCCCCGTGGTGAGCTGCGGGGCCACCTACGCGCCGAAGCGCGTGTGGGGCTTCACGGACGTGGAGTCGGACGGCAGCGCGCACTTCCTCGCGCCTGCGAACGTGCCGATCTATTTCCTCCCGCTCGACGCGGAAGGGCGTGCCGTGCAGCGGATGCGCACGTTCACGCACTTCATGCCGGGCGAGCGGCAGAGCTGCATCGGGTGCCATGCGGACCGTAACTACGTCTCTATTTCTCCTGCGCAGATTGGTAAATCTGTTGCCGCGCAGCGTCCGCCTGCCCGTCTCGTCCCGCCCACGTGGGGCAGCGACAACGGCTTCAGCTTCCCGCGCAACGTCCAGCCCGTCCTCAACCGACACTGCGTGAAGTGCCACAGCGGGAACGACGGCGCGCCTGAGCCGGAACTCACGGGCGACCGCACGGACTACTTCAACGTCGCCTACGAGAACCTTGCACGCAAGGGCACGGGCGCGGAGAGCGGCGGCGACGTGCGGGCGTACATGAAGAACTTCGGGAAGAACCCCTACACGAGCTGGATTCCCACCTTCAATGGTCTTGAGGAGAACATCCTCTGGATTACGCCGAAGACGTGGGGCAGCCCCGTGAGCAAGCTCTCGCAGGTCGTCGCGTCGGGCCATCCCGGTAAGGACGGCAAGCCGCGCGTGCGCCTCACGGACGACGAGCGTCTGCGAATTCATCTCTGGATCGACCTCAACGTGCCTTTCTACGGCACGTCGCAGAGCCGCCAGAACGACCTGCGCGGATGCCGTCGCGTACTGCCGAAGTCCCTGCTCGACGTCAAGGCGGACATCGAAAAACGCAAGGGCGTGGGCGTGAAGTTGCCGCACCAGTTCTACGTGCGCTACGATCGCCCGGAGCGCAATCCCTGGCTCAAGGAGGGCCTTGCGAAGGGAATCTTCACGGGTACGGACGATCCCGACTACAAACGGCTTCTCGGCGAAATCGAGAAGGCGCGTCCAATGCTCGACCTGCGCAACGATGTCGACATCCGCGAAGTGATTGGCGCATTTGAATGACGACTTGTTTTGCCTTGCGCATGAGCGGCGGGTTATGGTATTATTGCGGCCGTCCTGCACGTGGGCTTTGATGCGTGCAGGGCTTTAGAGATTTCATCCAGACAAAGAAAGGAAAAATAAATGAGAACCTCGCGTAAAGACTTCCTCAAGTGTGCCCTTGCGGCGGGCGCGTTCCCCATGATCGTCCCGTCGTCCGTGCTGGGAGCGGACGCCCCCAGCAACAAACTCCAGATCGGGCTCATCGGCCTCGGACGCATCGGCACCACGATGGACATCGGCGGGCTCGTGGCCAACCAGGACCTCGCGATGCTCACCACGATCTGCGACGTCGACTCCGTGCGCCTCGCCAACATGAAGCAGCTAGCCGAAAAGCGCTACGGGCGCAAGATGGACCACCTCAAACTCGAGATGGACTACCGCAAGGTGTTGGACGACCCCGGCATCGACGGCGTGATGATCTGCACGCAGGACCACTGGCACGCGCGCATGGTGGTGGAGGCCTGCTACAAGGGCAAGGACGTCTACGTCCAGAAGCCGATGGCCCTCTCCGTGGAGGAGAGCGAGGCAATCGCGGAGGCGGTCCGCAAGATGAAGCGCGTGTTCCACATCGGCACGCAGCAGCGCGGGCAGCACAGCTTCCGCCAGGGCGTGGAGTGCGTGATGAGCGGACGCCTCGGCACGCTGAAGCGCATTGACGTGGAACTGCCGCTCAACAATCCCGACCGGGAGTGGAACGTGCCGTCGATCGAGCGCACGCCCGATCCCAAGGACTTCGACTTCGACCTCTGGCTCGGCCCGGCGCGCGACGGCGTGCCGTACTCGCAGCTCCGCACGCACTGGCGTCCCGTGGACGGCAACGGCAAGCCCTACGCGCGGATCCCCGGACAGAACGTCGGCTGGCTCCAGATACAGGACTACTGCACCGGCAACATCGGCGGCTGGGGTTCGCACCACATGGACATCGCGCAGTGGGCGATGGGCAACGCGGGGCCGATCTCGGTCTGCTGCGACAAGGCCAACTTCCTCACCGGGCGCATGTTCAACGTCCACCACGAATACCACATCCTCTACAAGTACGCGAACGGCGTGGACCTGCACTGCGCGCTTCATGGGCGCGAACGGCGACTGGATCTGGACGAGCCGCGGCTCGTCGGCTGTCGCGGCGGCGGACCGCGTCGACACCGCCTACAAGGCGAAGGCCGACTTCTGGCGCGCGCTCGAGGCGAACAAGAAGGAGTTGATCGACGGCGATCCCGAGAAGCACGCCGTGCGCAATCCCCTGAAGGGCCACCACCGCGTGTGGTTCGTGGGCATGCGCGAGCGCAAGGACACGCACATCACGGTGGAGGAGGCGAACGTCTCCACCATCTCCTGCATCCTCGGCTACCACGCGATGAACAATATCGGCCGCACGATTGGCTGGGATCCCGTGAAGCACGTCTTCACGAATCCCGACGACCAGAAGAAACTGTACTCCTGCTTCGAGCGTCCGCAGTTCGCCGTCGCGCCGATCATCAAGGAAATCCGCAAGAAAGCGGGCGCCTGAACGCGAGGATAAATCAATGTCAATTCGTAAAACCTTTTGCACGACGCTTGTGGCGGCGGCGTGTGTCGTTACCATCGTACCCAACGCATCGGGTGCCGCGCCGCAGCGCGTGTGCGGCGGCGATCCGTTCATCCATCTGGAGAACGGGATGTACTACCTGTACTTCTCGTCCGGCGACACGGTGGGCCTCACGGTCTACACCTCCACCAACCTCAAGGATTGGCTGCCGGACCAGGGGCGCGACAAGTTCGGCCGCGCCTACGTGAACGGAAACGGCTTCGGTTCGCGTCTTTTCTGGGCGCCGGAGATGCACAAGTACAAGGGCAAGTACTATCTCTTCCACTCCGCAGAGGAGAAGGTGACGGTGGACGTGGGCGATTCGCCGCTCGGTCCGTTCCGCAACCCCGAGAAAAAGCCGTTCTTCCCGGAGGGCAACATCGACAACTCCTTCTTCCTCGACGACGACGGCACGCCATACATGCTCTACGCGCACTTCTACGCGGGCAACGAGGTGTGGATCTGCGAGCTGGAGAAGGACCTCCTGCACGCGAAGCCGGAGACGCAGCGCAAGCTGATCCGCGCTGAGGAGGACTGGGAGATGAACAGGGCCGATCCAAGGTTCTCCCAGTGGTCAATCGCCGAGGGGCCGTGTCTCATCAAGAAGGACGGCATCTACTGGCTCACCTACTCCAGCCACCACGTGATAGACGACAACTACAACGTGTGCCTTGCGACGGCGACAAACGTGAAGGGGCCGTACGTCAAGCAGGGGAAAGGGCCGATCCTCGCGCCCAAGGGCAAGTACCAGTGTACGGGCCACCACTCGCTCTTCAAGGACAAGTCTGGCAACTGGAAGATCGTGTTCCACTCCCGCGATCCGGGCGGCGGTCCGCGCTACACCTACACGGCGGATGCGGAGTTCACCACGAAGGACGGCCATCCGTGGATCGACATTGGCGAGTTCCAGCCGTGTCTCATAAAGAAAGATGCGCGTCCCGCGAACCTGCCGCAGCCGCAGAACGTTCCCGCGCTGATGAAGACGTTCGACGGCAAGGACGTGAAGACGCTTGCCGATTGGGAGAAAGTCCGCGCGCCGGAACTGCGCGAGCTGTTCGAACGCGAGGAGTACGGACGGCGTCCCGCAGCCGCCAACGAGCGCGGCCGCGTGTCGTTCAAGACGTACCGCGAAAGCGAGGCGTTCGGCGGCAAGGCGATCTGCAAACACGTGCGCGTGACGTACGACGGGCCGAACGGGAAGCACTCCTTCCCCATCACGGCCTATATCCCGAAGACGGGCAAGCCCGCGCCGGCGTTCGTCTACATCGCAATCGACTTCTACACGAAATACGACGCGGACTGCGCCGTGACGACGAGCGAATACTGGCCCGTCGAACAGCTGATCGACCGCGGCTACGCGACGGCCGCGTTCAGCGTGATCCGCGTGGCTGCGGACAAGTCGGACGCCGGATTCTCGCAGGGCATATTCCAGGCCGTGCAGCCGGAAAGCGCGCGCGGTCCCGATTCGTGGGCGACGATCTCCGCATGGGCTTGGGGCGCGAGCCGCGTGATGGACTGGATGGAGACCGAGCCGCTCATTGACGCGAAGCACGTCGGCGCGGTGGGGCACTCGCGCGGCGGCAAGACCGCGCTCTGGACGGGCGTGACCGACAAGCGTTTCGCGATGGCATGTTCCAATGAATCCGGGTGCGGCGGCGCGAAGTTGAACCACATCGCCCAGCCGAGATCCGAAAGCATCGACGCGATTTCCGGTCCCAAGCGCTTCCACTACTGGTTCTGTCGCAATTTCCGCAAGTATGCCGGGAAGGAGATGTCGATGGACTTCGACCAGCACGAGCTGATTGCGTTAATCGCCCCGCGTCTTGTCTGCGTGGGCTCCGCGACGGAGGATCGCTGGGCCGGGCCGCTGGGCGAATGGTGGTCGGCGAAGCTGGCCTCCCCCGCGTGGGAGCTGTACGGCAAGAAGGGGCTTGTGGCCGACAAATGGCCCGATCCCGAAACGCCGCAGCAGGCGGGATGCGTCTCGTACCACCTGCGCACGGGCAAGCACTTCCTAACGCCCTACGACTGGGGCCGATACATGGACTTCGCCGACAAGCACGGCTGGCGCTCGCATTGACTTTCGCGAGTAGGGCGAGGCGTCGAGTCCTGTTCTCGCCGATATCATCGGCGAGCCGCCACCACCCACTAACCACAAACGGAAAGTGAAACCATGAACGGCGTCATCACCTGGTATGCGGCCCATCCATGGGCGTTGATACCCACGGCGTATCTCGTCATGAGCCTCGTCGCGTTTGCCGCCTACGCGGTGGACAAGCGCGCCGCCAAACGCGGTGCGTGGCGCACGCCCGAATCCACCCTGCACACGCTTGAACTGCTGTGCGGCTGGCCCGGTGCCTGGCTCGCGCAGCGGCTCTTGCGCCACAAGAGCGTCAAGACCTCGTTTCGGATCGTGTTCTTCCTGATGGTCGTGTTGAATCTTGCAGCTCTGGCATACGTCATCTACGGCATGACCTCCGGCGACTGGTCCTTCTCGCGCCGGTAGGGCGAGCCGTCCTCGGCGAGCCGTTTCCCGCCGAACAAGATTCAACATGCTTTCCGTTGTCAACTTAAAGAGAGATTCCAAGGAGAAAACAGATGGCAAAAGGCACGGATAACGTGAACCCAAGACTGACCACGCTTTGCTACATCGAGAAGGATGGCTGCTACTTGATCCTGCACCGCACCAAGAAGCAGAACGACGAAAACGGCGACAAGTGGATCGGCGTGGGTGGCAAGTTCGAGTACGGCGAGAGCCCCGAGGAATGCGCCCTGCGCGAGGTGAAGGAGGAAACGGGCCTCACCATGCTCAATCCGCGCTTCCGCGGGCTCGTCACGTTCGTCTCAGATGAATGGGGCGTGGAATACATGCATCTCTTCACCTGTACGGAGTTCGCCGGCGCGCTCACCGATTGCGACGAAGGCGAACTTGTGTGGCTGCCCAAGGCCGAACTGCTCACGAAGAAGATGTGGGAAGGGGACAGACTCTTCCTCAAGGCCCTTGACGAGCGAAACGACTTCTTCACCCTCAAGCTCCGCTACGAAGGCGAAAACCTCGTTGAATCCAAATTCGGCTGACCCGCCTGTTGCGATCATACCCGTACGCCTGCCACCCACCACGGGAGTGGCCGCGCTTGTCGCGGCCTTTCGGGGAAGCGGCACTCATGCCGCTTCACTTGGTCAGGCCCGTTCGCCGAGCGGGCCGCAGGCAGGGACGGTGTCCTGCCGTTCCATAAAAAGAGCACAACGCACCTTTTTTTGGAATCGGTGATTGACGCATGCCACTCCGAATTGGTATAATGCGCGCCATGACAATACAACGCAACTTCTACCTCGACAGGCTTGTCCGCGCAAAGGGTGACGGATTTGTCAAGATCGTGACCGGCATCAGGCGCTGCGGCAAGAGCTTTCTCCTGTTCAGGCTTTTCAAGTCCCATCTGTTGAAAGAAGGCGTGCCGCGCGAGAACATCGTCGAGATACTGCTCGACAAGAAGAAAGACGCGAAACTCCGCAATCCCGACGCCATGTACGAGTTCCTTGCCTCAAAGACGGCAAAGCGCAGAAGGCGGACGTATATCCTGATAGACGAAATACAGGAGTGCAAGCGGCCGCCGATTTCTGCAGCCGAAACGCCGGAGCAAAGGGCCGAGCGCGAGCAGGAGTTCTATGACATTCTCAATGAATTCCGGGACAAGGACAACATCGACCTATATGTCACAGGCTCCAACTCCCGTCTGCTCGTCAAGGATGTAGCCACTCAATTCCGGGGACGTGGCGAGAACATCCACATCGGCCCGCTCTCATTCCGCGAATACTACTCGGCCATCGGCGGCGACAAATTGGATGCATGGTCGGACTACCTCCTCTATGGCGGAATGCCGGAAATCGTCGGGCTCAAGGACGATGACGCCAAGAAGTCCTACCTTGACGGACTTTTCACGACCATCTACTTCAGGGACATCGTCGAGCGCAACGACCTCCCAGACAGCCTCTTTCTGGGCAGGGTGAATGACGTCCTCATGAGTGCGGCGGGCAGTCTCACCAATCCGACAAGGATTGCCAATCACATCGGCACGATCTCCGGCAAGGTGCCGGACCCGCGAACCGTCTCCAAGTATCTTGAATTTCTGGAGGACGCCTATCTCTTCAGCAAAGCCGATCGCTATGACATCAAGGGCCGGGAGTACCTTTCAACGCCATCGAAATACTATCCGGCGGACATCGGACTCCGCAACGCCCGCCTGAACTTCCGCCAGGTCGAACAGGACCATCTCATGGAATGTGCAATCTACAACGAACTCAAGGCGCGGGGTGCAAGCGTCGACGTTGGGCTGCTGGAGGTCGTCTCCGGCAACGCCGCAGGCAGACGCGAGCGGAAACAGCTGGAAATCGATTTCGTCGTAAACAAGGGACGGAAGAAACTGTACATTCAATCCGCCTACAGGTTGCCTGATGCGGCGAAACGCGAACAGGAGATCCGCGGTCTGCGGCGAATACCGGATTCGTTCGGGAAACTGGTGATTGTCGATGGCGTGCAGCCGTTCTACACGGATGAGTACGGAATATCCTACATCAGTCTAATGGACTTTATGCTGAAGCCCGAACTGATCGCATAGCGCCTGCCCCCTCGGGGAAGCGGCACTCATGCCGCTTCACTTGGTAGGGCCCGCTCGCCGAGCGGGCCGCACGGTAGGGTCACGCGTCCCGCCGTCACCCCGGGAGGGCCGCGCGTCCCGCCGAGCCTTCTGATAATTGGAAACAACTATTTGAAACAACTTGCCTTTGGCGCGCGGGCGCGGGGCCTTGCGGCTGCTTCGCAGTTCGCGCTTCGCGCTCACCCAACCTGATCGCTTCGCGACAGGCGCATCTACTCGCCCGCGCCCATTTGCCGATCCTCAAACTGCCACGATTCTGAATGTTCAAGGTGTGCCCGCAGGATAATGTTGTTCTTGAAAGTTGTCATGGTTGTTTCCAAATCCCAATGCGCTTGGGTAAAAACCGCAGATGCGCCCAGCCACTAATCACTACCAACTTCGCGCTTGTGCGGCCGCGAATGGTATGATAAACTATCGGCGCTTTCGGGAATTGATGCCCCCGGTGGGGCTATACAGCGAAAGCCGTCCGGACGGGACCCATGCCTGGAGTGCATGGGATCCTCTTGGGCCGGGTAGCGAGATCCTCCGCTGAAAAACGCGGAGATGCCACTTCGGTGGATGGCTGGCAGGGCCGATTCCAAACTGCAGCGGCGGCGTGTGCCGTCGGTGATGTGCAGGAATACATCCCGCATCGCGGGAGAAAGGAATCGGTTATGAAGTTCAAAGTCTTCATATCAAGCGTGCAGGACGAGTTTGCGGCCGAGCGTCGCAAGCTCAAGGATTGGTTGAAGGGCGATTCGTTCGTTTCGCGGTTCGTCGAGAGCGTCTTCTTGTTCGAGGACGTTCCCGCGAAAGGCCGCTCGCCGGTCGACGTGTATCTTGACGAGGCGAGAGCCTCGGATGTCTACATCGGACTCATCGGCTCGCAATATTACGGCAGGAAGAGCGTGAAGCGGGGTGTGTCCGCCACCGAACGCGAATATGACGCCGCCGTTTCCGCCGGCGTTGAATGCTGGGTTTATCTTTCCAACGTAGAGAAGCGGGACAAGAAGGCGGAGGCGTTTGTCAGAAAGGTCGGCTCCGCCGCCACGTGGGCAAAGTATGAAGGATTCCCCGAACTCCGCGACGCGGTCTTTTCAAGTTTCGTCGACTTCCTCGACAAGCGTCATTTGCTCGTCGTGAGCGACTTCGACATCATGGCCTGTCCGCAGGCCCGGATGGAGGACATCTCGACGGAACGCGTGAGCTGGTATCTGGAGATGCTGCACAGGCACGGTAAAAAATCGTTGCCGCTGGATGCGTCTCCGCAGAAGCTCTTGAGGCATCTCGGCATGTTGAAGGGCAAGTACCTGACCAACGCCGGAGTCCTGTTGTTTGGGACCAAGCCGCAGGACTTCTACTACCAGACCACGTTGAAGTGCGCGTGGGTCGAAGGAACGGTCTATACGCGCCCTTTCCTCGACACGGCAAAATTCGAAGGCGACCTGTTTGCGCTTCTTGAGCAAGGCAGAAACTTCGTGATGTCCCGGATCGCGCACAGCCGCGGACTCCGTACGGACGGCCCCATCGCGCCGTCGCTTCCCGAAATCCCGGAAGAGGCCGTCGAGGAGGCAATCGTCAATGCGCTCATCCACCGCAACTGGCATTCAAGCGCATCGGTGGAAATTCGCCTGTTCGCAGACCGGCTTGAGGTGTGGAGTCCCGGACACCTCCCGCCAGATATCACAATTCCCGAACTCTACAAGGAACACGATTCCCATCCCGTCAACAAGGAGATCCTCAAGGCATTCGACAAAATCAACGTCATCGAGTCTCTGGGCACCGGCATCGAACGCATGATCGCGGCGTGCCATGCGTCGGGCTTGCCCACGCCGGTCTTCGAATACCATGGCTCTGCTTTTGTTGTGACGATCCTCAAGGACGCATGGACGCGTACCGCGTTGGAATCACTCGACCTCAACCCCGACCAGATCAAGGCGGTCTCGTATGTGAAGGTGAACGGCTGGATTTCCTCGTCGCGCTATGCCGAGCTGTACAAGGTTCCGATGCGGACGTCGAGCCGGGAACTTGGTGAACTGGCGCATAAAGGCGTGTTCGTTCTCGTGGGCAAGGGGCGACAGTCCCGATACGAGTTGAAATCGAATCGCGCCAGAATCGCGCCAATCGCGCCAAACGTCGAACAACAGACAAAACCCCAGAAAAACAAGGGAAAATTCAAGGCCAATCATAGTTTGTCACCACAAACCACACAGATAACTACTATCGAACTGTCACCAGAAATGGCATCGCAAGTGTCACCGCAAAACATTTCAGATGGCGCAGCTTGCGTGTTGGCATTGATTAAATCAAATGACCAAATAAGGACGCACGAGATAGCTTTGGAACTAGGCGTGTCCAAGCGAACGGTCCTGCGTTACATTAAAGGGCTTTCTGTTGTCGGCCTCCGTCACGAAGGCCCGACCAAAAAAGGCCGTTGGGTGTTCGGTCCGAAGTCCAAAGGAAAGCGGGGTACCAAATGAAGCTCCAGCGCTTCACATCTGCCGGCGTGGAGATGGCTCGGCGATCTACGCGGTAGGGCGAGGCGTCCCGCCGAGCCGCATCGGTAGGGCGGTTTCGATGAAACCGCCGCCCGGGAGGGCCGCGCTTGTCGCGGCCTTTCGGCACTCATGCCGCTTCACTTGGTCAGGCCCGCTCGCCGAACGGGCCGCCCCGGGATAACCCAAGAAGCGGGCCTAGCTAGAAAA
This sequence comes from uncultured bacterium, assembly GCA_902802945.1. Classification (GTDB taxonomy): domain Bacteria; phylum Verrucomicrobiota; class Kiritimatiellia; order RFP12; family UBA1067; genus RUG572. Next base: position 21,684 of record CADCOC010000130.1, read on the forward strand.
AGCCCCAATTCTCGTGTAGGGAAGTCAAACCTCCCGTGTAGGGAGATGAAACACGCCGTGTAGGGAGCGCGTTCACCCCGTGTAGGGAGACCGCACCCTCGTCCTAGTGAACTTACACTCCCGTCCTAGGAAAAACCGTACTAGCCACTAGCCACTAACTACTAGCCACTAACCACTAACATACCAATTTCACCTCGTTCGGAAGAGCGGGGAAAGGTGTTTTCAATGATGTTGAAATTGTCTCACCACCGGTGAGACAATTTCAAAAACCACATGATTTTCTTGAGAAATCCTGCCGTTTTTGGTATAATTATGGCGTTGGGAAACAGGTCAAATCAACAACAAATCCAAAGGAAAAAAAGATGAAAGCAAATGAAAAGTCTAAGAAGAAAATGCCGATGCCGAAACCGCCCAGGCGTCTCGCGGTTGAGAGCAAAAAAGAGAGCGAGGCCGAGCGCAAGAAACGAGAGGAAAAGGAAATGAAAGAATACATCGCCCGCGCCGAGGCAGACGCCGAAGACGCCCTGAGCAGGGCCCATGGCCTGATCGATGAGTTTGAAATGTCCGACGGCGAGATGGAAGAGGATGAGCTAATCTCGGAACTGGACTGCATACGCGACGACCTGCAAGATTGCAGCGAAGACGGGTGGCGTGGTTTCCGGGATGCCATGGACGAGCTTTCCAACAGGCTCTGGCTCATCGGAGTCGCCTGGCCGCAGTTCCTGCCGGCCTGCTGTTGGGCGGACATCGTCGAACCCGAGGACGTCAAAATCAAGATACATGGCACCTACGTGTACGAGGAGGATTTCCAGGCCATCAGAAAATTCTCCGACGAACTTCAATGCACGTTCAAGGCGGCGGTTAACGAACTTGTTGTTCGTGGCATCAAGTCCTACCGGGAGGAGTGTCGCGCCATGGAGAAGAAGGCACGTGCCAAAAGGGCAAAACGGTAGTGCCCTGGTACCGGTGGGGCGAGGCGTCCCGCCGAGCCGTAAAAATGGTAGGGCCCGCTCGCCGAGCGGGCCGCCTCGGCTTTGATACAATCCGCATACAAAATGCATACATTTCTGTTACAATCATTTGACAGTTTACGGGGTTACGCCGGACGGGGGAAATGTGATAAGATATCGGCGTCAGGGCAAGGAGTAAACAATGCTATGAAAACTGAAAAGGACGTTCAAAGAACATCTGCTGAAAACCAGATCGTGAATGATGAGCGCAACATCCAAACGTTAATCAAGACAATTCGTGGTGTGCAGGTTATACTTGACCGCGACGTGTCAAGATTGTACGGTGTCGCGACCGGGGCGTTGAACAGGCAGGTCAAGCGCAACGAAGAGCGATTTCCGGAGGACTTCATGTTCAGGTTGTCTGCCGAGGAATGGGATAACTTGAAATGCCAAATTGGCATCTCAAGTTGGGGTGGTGATCGTCAGCTCCCTTACGCATTTACGGAAAATGGCATTGCCATGTTGAGTAGCGTCCTTCGTTCGCCTACGGCCATTGAAGTGAACATCCGCATTATGCGGGTGTTTTCTGCAATGCGTCGGTTCTTGCTTGCAAACGCGCAGATGTTTCAGCGAATTGAGGCGGTGGAGAAGCGGCAGATTGCCACGGATGCGAAAGTTGATTCTGTCCTACGGCGCCTTGATGCGGCGGAAACGCCGCTGCGCGGCGTGTTCTACGACGGGCAGCTCTGGGATGCGCGTGCGCTGGTGTTGCAGCTTATCGCGCGCGCGAAGCGGTCGTTGATTCTCATCGACAATTGGGCGACGCCCGAGGTGTTGGACCTCGTTGCGAGGAAACGCGCGGGTGTGAAGGTGACGATCTTCACATCGGAGCATTACGACAGGAAGCATGTGCCGCACCACAAGATCTCCGATGCCGACGCCCGGGCATTCAGCAAACAGTACCCGAAACTCACTGTTCGCTACAACGAAACCTTCCACGACCGCTTCCTCATCATCGACGACCGGGAACTCTACCTCATCGGCGCCTCGCTGAAAGACCTCGGCGGCAAGTGCTTCGCGTTCACGAAGCTCGACCCCACCGACATCCGCCGCATCAAGAAAACCGCTTTCTCGGTCACGCCATAGCCCCACGCCGCGCTTGTCGCGGCCGAAATGGTAGGGCGCGGCCTCCGGACGCGCCGCCACCCCTGAACTGGAAACTGGCAACATTGGCACTGGCAACATTTCCACATTGGCAACATTCAACCCCGCCTCGCGCAACCCCAAAACGAATTGCGCCCCGTCGTCCCCTGCCCGAAAACTTCCGAACTTCCCTGCAGTCGCTTTCGGCTTCCAATCGGGGTGGCGATTTGTTATACTAAAACCGCCATGTTAAAGCAGTCATTCCGAGAATCCATCTTCTCCACGAACACGGACGGGAGCAGCAAGGCCTCGTTCTACGTTTGTGCGCTTGACATGCTTGGCAAAATCCTCTCGCATCACTGCCCGCGTGCATGGGAGGAAGACGAAGCGAATCTTCTCAATTCCGAGGATCTTTGCCTATCGGCCATTTACGACGCCGCTTTTGACCGGCACCTCATTTCTTTTGACGAACACTATCGCCTGATCGTTTCGTTGGTGGAGAAAAATGGAAAATTAGCTGCATAGTAGGAGTCGCTTTATGAAACGGATTGCGGTTTTTGATTTCTTTTGTGGATGTGGCGGAACCAGTGAGGGGTTCCGCGAAGCGGGTATGGACATTGTGTGGGCGTTGGATGTCAATCCGGCTGCGGCAAAGACCTATAAGAAGAATTTCCCAAAGGCAAATTTTAACGAGCTTGATGTCAACAAGTTGGACATTGAAGAGCTAAAACGGGAGATGGCAAAATATCCCGACCATCTGAAGCTTTTTTGTGGCTGCGCACCGTGTCAGCCGTTTACAAAGCAGAAGACGCAGAAGAAGAAAGTAGACCCTCGGGCGAGCCTACTGTTGTCGTTTGCCAATGTTGTCGAGCAGGCTAAACCGGATTTCGTGTTCGTGGAGAATGTGCCAGGGGTTCAGAAGCCTCGTTTCGGTGAAGATGGGCCATTTCCCGAATTCTTGCAAAGGATGACAAAACTCGGTTATCAGTTTGAGGAGAAAGGCGCAGTCGTCGCAGCACAGGATTACGGAGCTGCGCAGGTTCGCCATCGTTTCATCTTCCTTGCCAGTTTGCATGGCCAGGCGAAGATTCCTGAGGCTACGCATGGTGAAGAGGATGGCAAGCAGCATTACAAGACGGTTCGCGATGTCATCGCCAATCTGCCACCGATTGCTGCAGGTGCGGAGTATGATGATCCCAAAGGATTGATCAAGAACCATCGCGCCGCTGCACTGAGCAAGAAGAATCTGAAGCGAATCCAAGCGACACCTCATGATGGTGGTGGACGGAAGTCGTGGCCGAGTGATTCGGGATTGAGATTGAAGTGCCATACGCGTATCAAGACCAAGGACGGGAAGAAAAAGAAGAAATACACCGGGCATACGGATGTGTATGGTCGCCTTTGGTGGGATCGTCCGTCCACAGGCCTGACGACACGGTGCATCAGCTACTCCAACGGTCGGTTTGGTCATCCCGAACAGGATCGGGCGATTTCTGTACGTGAAGCTGCCCGCATCCAAGGATTCCCAGATACTTTCGAGTTCGTTGGGAGCCTGAACGATCAGGCGAAGCAGGTCGGAAATGCCGTTCCCGTTCCGCTGGCCAAAGCGGTGGGAGAAGAGTTTTTCAGATTGGCACGCAGTAAAAAAAGCGGAGCGGCGTAATTATGGCAAAGATCCGGACAAGAGCGCGTGCAGTTGACATGCTAGGCCGTCAGCAGATTGCGACGGTCCAGAATGCCATTGCAGAACTGTTTAAGAATGCGTATGATGCATATGCCAAACGGGTGCAGGTTGATTATCTCCGTGGGAATGGGGTGGATGTGAACGGTACGCTTTTGGTACGAGATAATGGGATTGGTATGACGAAGGATGATTTCGAGAACAAATGGCTTGTTCTTGGAACCGAGAGTAAGGTCAACGCCACTCGCGAACCGGGCTATATTCCAGAAGGAATGACTCCTCGTAAGATCACGGGGGAGAAAGGTATTGGCCGACTGGCGATTGCTCTGTTGGGACGGCAGGTGGTTGTTTTCACGCGGGCGGAGCGTGAGGATGGTTTGCATGATTTGGTTGTCTGTTGGATCCACTGGGGACTCTTTGAAATCCCTGGCGTTAATCTCGACGATATTGAGATTCCGGTTAAGACCTTCAAGGGCGGCGAATTGCCGGAGCTGAATGCGATTTTGGCGCTGCGAGATTCCTTTACGTCTGGCATCAAGAGTAGCACCGCCTACAAAATGGCCCCTGAACGTTGCGATAAGCTCATTAGAGAAATTGAATCGTTCAATCCTGATTTGAAAGCTCTGGACGCGTTTTTAGAGAAATCGTCCGACGGACAGGGATTATCCTTGTCAGGTGAAGGTCGAGGAACGACATTTCTTATCGGATCTGTTAATCGTGTCATTCCAACAGAATTGGACGCGGAAAACAGTGCCCAAGATTATAGTTTCCGCCGATTGTTGCTGGGGTTTGTCGATCCTGTGTTTTCTAAAGTAATAACGGATTTCAAAGTCTCTTTCAAGGTGTGGAATCCGGGTTCGTTTGTCGGCACAGAGTATCTGAATGACGAGGTGTTTTTCACTCAGCATGAATTGGATGATTTGACGGATCACTATTTTGTTGGCGATGTCGATGAATACGGTCAGTTCCATGGACGCTGCCGAATTTTTGATGTTGAGTATCCAGATCTGAAAATTATATGGCGCAATGTCAAAGGAAGAAAGACCGAGTGCGGTCCATTCAAGGTGGTGTTTGCCGCGCTTCAGGGCTCAAAGTCCGAATCAATGATAGCTCGAAGATCACAGGACGACTTTAATGCCATTAATGCCAAATTGGCGCATATCGGAGGAATGTACGTCTTTAGAGATGGCATTAAGATATTACCCTATGGTAACAATGATTTTGACTGGCTGGAGATAGAAAAACGAAGGAATCTCGGTGCGGGGTATTACTATTTTTCCTATCGCCGAATGTTCGGTGCTGTTTTGCTATCCAACCGAGACAACGGTGCGTTGGTTGAGAAGGCGGGACGTGAGGGGCTGCAGAAGAATGTGCCCTATCAGCAGTTGCGCTCCATCATGATGAACATTCTGGATCAGATTGCTGCTGAATATTTTCGCAGGGAAGGGCGTAATACGTCCGTTTTTGAGAAGCAGAAGGAAGAGTATAGGAAAGAGTCTGAGGCATTAGAGCGGAAGTTGAAGCAATCTCGTTTCAAGACTGAGCGCTTTGCGAAGGAACTGACAGCGTTTTTCGATGTTCTTGACATTGATAAGGTCAAGGATGCGGCGGATCAAGTTTTGCGCACGTTGGATGATAAGATGCAGCGGGCGGCATCAATCTCCGATCCTGATGAAGCGGCAATCCGGTTGATGGCTGTTGAACAGGAATCGAATGATGAGCTTGTGCAGCTCAAGTCGAAATACATTATCAAGAGGCCTCCTGGCGTTGGTTTGCCTAAACGGTTGCAACAGGATTGGCAGACCTATCAGGAAGAGTTTGCGCGGATGGAAGAGAACATTTTCGTCCCCTGTGCGAATGCGATAGTTGCGAGAATTGGAGAGGTTGCCAAACAGGCGAAAATCTATATCGACCAGCGCAAGCGTCTGGAGCGACAGTTAGCGCGTCTTGCCGACGAACGGAAGAAACAGCTCAGAGCGAGTATTAATGATGCTAATAAGACGGCGGATACAGCACAAGCGGCGGTGCTGGATATCACCAAGAGGGCAAATGCAGCATTGGAAGGTGTAATCTTGGATATTCAGGCGGAGATGAATCGTACGCCGATTCAAGAACTTTCTGATGCGGAAGTTGAGAAGTTGCGAGTCAAGTGGGAGTCACGACTTAATCAGATTGAGGAAGAGCATCAAAAGGGCGTGGATGCCGCGAAAGAAATGTTGTCTTCTCTCGCGAATACGTTGAATGAATCTGGTGGTGAAGAGGCTGCGGCGGTTGCTTCGGCAATGGAAAAGCGAGTCCTTGATCTTGAAGCCCAGGCAGATCAGGATTTCGAAATGATTCAACTCGGAACGGCAGTTTCCATCATCAATCATGAGTTTATGGTAGCGGTTGCTCAGATTAGGACTGGGTTGCGGGACCTGCATGAGATTTCCCTTCGTGCCAAGGCGGTGCGTCCGGTGTATGACCAAATTCGTAACAACTTTGAGCACTTGGATGGACATCTGAAGTTGTTTACTCCGTTACAACGGCGTATCCAGAGGCAAAGAGTGAAGATTTCGGGGGGTGATTTACGGCAGTATGTGGATGATGTATTCTCTGGGCGATTTTCAAGGCATGAGGTTGAGTTGGTGACAACGGACAATTTCAAGCGGTTGTCGATCAACTGCTACCCCTCAACGCTTTACCCAGTGATGATCAATTTGGTTGACAATGCGTTTTATTGGTTGTCATCTGTGCAAGGCGACCGGAAGATGCTTTTTGATTTCGTGGATGGTTCGATTGTCATAGCAAACAACGGGCCCAAGATTGAGAAGCGTGATGCGGAGCGTATCTTTGAGCGCGGATTCTCGCGAAAGCCGGGTGGAAGAGGCCTCGGATTGTATATTTCCGCAAAAGCGCTCGAACAGGAAAAGATGTCATTGGGGCTTGTTGAACCGCCGGAGGGTTACAATGCGGCGTTTCGAATTGAGTTGCCAATGAAGAAGGGTGAGTGATATGACGATTTCGGATTTTTCGCGTGATGCGGAACGTCATTCCCGGCAGAATGACTTGGACTTGGATGGTCCACCCATCTTGATTTTGAAGAAGGATGAAGTTGCGCCAGATTTGGCGACAATGACGATTGAAGCAGATGATGATGATCGCCGCGCAGATGACAATTGGGTGGATGCACGCTCAGTTACCGATGGCTTTGCCAAAGAGGGCATTGTTTGCGGTGCCTTTGAACCTAAGGAATTCCCAGAGACGAACTTTGAAAGTGATGGCAATTTTAAGACGTTGCTAAAAGTTTGCACGAATGCGGACGTGTTCATTCTTGATTGGTATTTATTTCGTGGGAATCAGAACGCTGTCGCGCACTTGCTGAAATATATACTGAGTGAGGACAATCGAAATACTTCACCCAAACCGGTTCGGTTCTGCGCGATCTATACGGCTGAAAGAGTGGATGCAATTTGCGATAAGGTTTATACTGCATTCAAGCAGATCGAGCCGTCGGTAAGCAAAGATGTGGATGCGCGTAAAGTGTGCGCAGGGGGATTGACGGTTTGTATTTATGCAAAGGAGGAGGCCACATCTTCTGGTGCCGTTGCGGCGAAGGATTTGGCAAGTAGGATTATTACAGACTTTGCGAAGACCTATGAAGGTATTCTGCCTGCATTGGCTTTGAGAGGCATCGCATCGATTCGGGAAAATACTAAGCGTATCCTTGATAGGTTTCCAGCGGGGATGGATCCGGCTTTGGTTCTTCATTCTGGTTTGACAATCGGCGGTCAAGCTATTGCTGAAGATGTGACAAATTTAATTGGCGATGAGGTTTCTTCGGTGCTTTCTGATTTGCAAGTGTCGAGCAATGAGATTTATGGTCTGTGTGCTGAATATGTTAATGGTTGTACGGATTCTGATTTTAGGCAGACAGATGATTCAGAAATAAACAAGGCTATTGCGAGTGGTGTGGGAGGAGGGGCGATTCGTGATTTTATCTGCCGGGTGTTCAATCAGAGAACATTGTTCCCAAAGGATTCGGATGGCGCATATAAAGCGGTATTTTCTAAATGCAAAGAGACGCCCAATCCTAAGTTTAATCCCAACCTCTTGAAACTGCTTAGAAGTTATGTTGAGCGGAAGATTAAATCGCCGGTTAAGTTTGGTGCTTTGTCAGCGATGTTTTGTCAACGTACAAGTTATTCGGCAAAGCGGATGCTGAAATTTGGTACGGTTGTCAGGGATGCTGTAGAGAGGGATGCTTATTATCTGTGTCTTATGCCGTCATGTGATAGTATTAGGTTGTTGGATTATGAGGTGGTGAAGCATTCAGATGGGACCGAGGAGAATTGTCAGAAGGTTCATTATTTCCCATTCTGGAAGTTGGATGCAGTCAAAGATGGTGGAATGTCCAAAGCGCATGGTCTGGTCGTCAAGGGGGATGATGGGGCATATTGTCCACTATGCGCGAGGGGGAAGATCCGCGAGAATTTCAGACTCATGAAATTCCATTCGTGTCGCGAGATTGTGGAGTTTGAAGATGATAATTGTGTTAGGACGACGGACAATGAAAAAACATTTGAATGGGTTGCAGAATTGAAGTCTGCACATATTCAACGGATGGCAGAATTTGTCAGTCGTGAGTTCTCCCGTGTTGGTCTAACAGAATCTGAATGGCTTAGGCTTCAGGTTGATCGGTAATCATTGGTACAAATAATGAAAAAAGCGCAGAAAAACAAAACGGCATTCGGTCTTTTCTCCTTTTTTACGGGAGCTGGTTTTTTAGACCTTGGCTTTGAAGATGCTGGGTTTAAGACTATAATGGCAAATGAGATTGATCCTGATTTCTCTCGGGTTTATCTCTACTCTCGCAAAGTGATGCGAAAGGCGTTGCCTAAATTTGGACTTCAGACAGGGGATGTTTGTTGCTACTTGGAGGACGATGGAAAACGAAAAGAACTCGCCAAGAAAGTTCGAGAGGCAAAAAAGGAGAATGCGTTAGTTGGTTTTATTGGTGGGCCACCCTGCCCTGATTTCTCTATTGCCGGTAAGCAAGCGGGGTCTACAGGCAAGAACGGACGACTTTCACAGGTCTATGTGGATTTGATTTGTGCAAATAATCCAGACTTCTTTGTCTTTGAAAACGTGAAAGGATTGTGGAAGACCGCAAAACACAGAGCGTTCTTTGACGCCATTGTCAGGCAGTTACAGGCAAGTAATTATGCGGTGGACTATCGTTTGATTAATGCTTTAGAGTATGGCGCTCCACAGGATCGTGAGCGCATCATCTTGATTGGCGTTAAGGTCAAGCTATGTGTCGGTCATGTTGATCCTAAGTCTGGACGTATAACAGATTTTCCTTGGCAACGATTCATCAAGTATAAGATGGAAAAGGTGAGAGCGGCGAATTGGCCGACAACGGATGCTTTTGAGGAAAGTGCATCTCGGACAATGCCCACGGGAATAATTCCAGAACTTACAGTGGAACATTGGTTTGAAAAAAATAACGTGAATGGTCATCCTAATGCAAACGACTTCTTTGTCCCTCGTGCCGGGCTTGTGAAAATGAAGAGGATTGCTGAAGGTGACGATTCAAAGAAGTGTTTTAAGAGAGTACATAGGTGGCGTTATTCGCCAACAGCAGCATATGGAAATAATGAAGTTCATTTGCATCCATACAAGGCGCGTCGCATGTCGGTTGCCGAAACATTGGCAATACAATCACTACCGAAGCAGTTTTCATTGCCGTCGGATATCTCTTTATCGTCTAAGTTTAAAACAATAGGGAACGGGGTCCCATATTTGGCGGCATACGGAATTGCTAAAACCTTGAAGGCCTTTTTGACGAGAATTTGACATGGAATATACCCTGCAGAAATTCATCAGTGATGTGTCCTCTTTGACGATAGGACAATCTTACAGCTATCCTTCCGGTAGAAATACGTTTACGATTGAAGCGATAAATGATCAAACGGGAGCAATCGGTTTTAGGCGAGGAGTAGCATCTCATGTTTTACAAATTTCTGCTGGGATGGTTGAGAAGTTAGTCCAGGGGTTAAACACAAAGGCACCCGTTCGTGTAGAAAACTTATATTCAGGTGGTGGTAATGCGCGGTCGGCTATTGAAGCAATCGCGGCAAATACGCCAGAGGTTTTTCTTTGCTGGATTGATGGGAAAAAATATATTTTCTGGGATCCAGATAAAAAGCATGAACCAGGAACGATAGTTGAAGCACCCCCTCCGATTGTTGCCGCCGCTCCAGTAACGGTTACATCAGCAATTCTAGCTCTAAAGCAGTTGGTACCACAATATCCTGAGAATGAAACGGATACTCTCACAGGATGGTTGAATCGTTTGGAGTCCTCTACTAATGTCGATCTTACAGAAGAATTCCGAGAATGGTTAAGGATTGAATATAAAGATAAAGACGGTGAACACATTAAGCCTAATTCGGTGAGTAGTTATGTTAATGCGCTTTTGTATTTGACAGATAATGAGAGTTATCCTGGGCGCTATGATGTCAGAAGTGTTACGTACTGGTACAATATGTATCATTTTCTTTATGGTTGTGATGGGGCGTCTGTATTTACTGTCTCGGAAGAAAGTGAGTTAAAAAAACGCTATGCTAACATTATTGCAGCAGTCAATCTTGAAAATGCCCCTGAGGGCGTTGATGTAAACAAGTTCAATGAAGTTAAAGCGTGGTGTCAAGAGCCTAAGACCAAAAAGAGCGGGTGGATTAAGTCGGCATTTAACCGCTATTTCGATTTCCTTGAATGGCGTAAAGCACGAAAGAATAAAGCTGGGCCGAAGGTCTCCACCTCGGATTTGCTGACTGTAGCGTTGAAGATGTTTGCGGCGAAGCGGAAGGATGACGGCGAAGGAGGTTGGTTCAAATCTGGGCGCGAGGTGAATGGTCGCATTCGCGAATATTTCGATCCGTTGACCGTAACGGCGTTACAGGCGTTTGATGACGCGAAGATCGAAGAGTTGTTCTGCGGCAAGAAGGGCGCGGACGGCAAGGTCGAGCTTGAAACGATGTGGTCTGGCAAGCCGGGCATGGGATGGGCCAATATCAAGCCGAAGACACCGCAGGAGACGCAGGATGTTCGCGAGTTCCTCTGTAAGTTAAAGACCGATCCCGGCGTCGTGGCGGCATTCAGGCAACCGGGCTTCGTGCGTCCCAATGGATTCGGCCCCAGCGTCATTTCCGAATTGCTGATGAAATTCCACCCAGAGAGTTGCATCAAGCACGGCGAGGTCGGGCACAAGGTACTGATGTGGCTTGGCATGATCGATTCGGCATGGAACCGTGAATATTCCGACGGCGACTACAAGCAGGTCTGCGGCGCGGCGGCAAAGATCATCGCGAAGATGAAGGCGATGAACATTCCCCGCCAGATCAACGCCGATGGCAACGAGGACGCGTCACCGCCCGACTACCTCACGGTAAACGAGTTTATCTGGTTCGTCCACGAGTACAAAGACACAATTTCAAAAGAATGCGAGGCTAAGATGATGAAGAAGGCTGACTATTCCCAAGCCACTAGCAAGCCGGCGGGAAAGAAACCAAAGGTGGATTTCGGCAATGCCGAGGATGTGGTGCTCCTGCGCCTGGCGGCGGCGCTCCGGGCGAAGCCATTTGCGATCCTTGCCGGTCACTCAGGCACCGGCAAGAGCCGCATGGTGCGCAAGCTTGCCTACATGACATGTGCATGGGGCGGTTACAAGGCTCTTCTGGAGGGCGCAGACGGCAAGCCCGCCGCCACGCCCGGCAACTTCTGCATGGTACAGGTGAAGCCCAACTGGCACGACTCGACCGATCTCCTCGGGTATTACTCCGAGATCGGGTCTGCGTTCCGCACGACTGACTTTGTGAAGTTCATTTGCAAGGCATACGCCTACCCTGACGTGCCGTTCTTCGTGTGTCTGGACGAGATGAACCTTGCGCCCGTTGAGCAGTATTTCGCCGAATACCTGAGTGCAATCGAGAGCCGTAAGGTAAAGGATGATGCTGAGTTTCTTGATGGTAATGGGGACGAGAAGACGGGGCCCAAGGTGATCACGGACACGCTTTTGGATAAAAGCGTGTGGAAGAGCGCGAGCGATCTTGGGTGCGAGTTCACGCAGAGCGCGTATTGGGTTGAAAAGCACGGTCTTACGATCCCGAGGAATCTGTTTGTGGTTGGAACCGTCAACATGGATGAGTCGACGAATCAGTTCTCGCGCAAGGTGCTGGACCGCGCGTTTACACTTGAAATGACCGATGCCGATTTCGAACATTTCGGTGAACAGAGTCCTGAACCGTCGTATGATGACTATGCGGGTGATGATTTTGTGGAGGAACTCCTCGCAGGGAAGCTTTTTGCGAGCGACTTGACTACGGATCACAAGCTCAAGCCTACCCAGGTCACCAACCTGAACAAGCTCAAGCCGATTCTGGCGGATACTTCATTCGTCGTTGCCTATCGTTTCGCCAACGAGTATGCGCTTTACGAGGACGCGCTGGAGAAGATGCTTTCGCAGTTCGATTCTTCGACTGGCGCCGGTGGTGCGTCCGCAGGAACTTCGGCAGGAGCGGCCGAGGCTCCGGCGGCAGATGGCGCGACTCAGCCGGCGACTGGTGCAGAGGGAGCGGCGCAACCAGCGGCGGCAGATGGTACACAGCAGTCTGGGGCTGAGGGAGCAGGTAACTCGCAAGGGGCCGCTTCTCCTTCTGCGAAGCCAGAGGCGTTCGATGACATGATTCTCATGAAGCTCTTGCCACGAATAACTGGCGATGCGGAATTGGTCTTGAAGATCTTCGCGGGGGATGAAAGCGCGAAGCTAGATGACGCCAACGTGAAGGGCCTCGCCGGGTTGTTGGAGAAGAAGGGCGCCAGTTTCAATAAGATGAAAGAAATAGTCAAACGTGGCGGCACGTCCTTGACGTTCTGGCCGTAAAGGAATGAGTTGTTAGGTGTGAAATCCGTCGTCTTCCAATTTAAGATACCGGGTGTCTTGACTATCCGCATTACCGGCTCGAACGAGGGGCGGTTCGGGCGGTATTGCACGCGCATTGGCAAGGCAGAAAGCGAAGACGGCGCACGGGTCGATTATTCGTCGAATGTGTCGGGGAAATGGACGATCGCGGGAGGTACGGAGACGGAACTGCTGAGAGAGGTGCGGGATGTTCCGGTCATGTATGAATCGGTCTATCAGGTGAGATGCAACTTCGACGAGGGCGCGAATGTTTCCGATGCGTATGTCTTCCACGAGATGAAGAGCGTTGCGGACGAATTCTACTTTGAAGACGGACTGCTGGACGGACGCTTGGATTTCGTGAACGCGCCTGGGCGTTTTACGTTTGACATCGTCTATGTGACGCGGGGCAGAGAGGAACGGCTGCGCCTTGTGTGGTGGGTTGTTTCCGAGAAGATTGACGTCGTGCATGACGCGAAGACCATCAAAGAGGTCATCGAGAAAGAGAACCGTGGTTTTGTCTATGCGTTCCTGTCGCAGACGAAAAACAGGGCCGGACTATCCACTGCCAAGCTCAGCAACGAGGGGGAATGGCTGGACATTTTCCGCAAGTTTGTCGAACCATACAAGGCGGCAGTTGACTATGTGATCCATTCGCCGCACCTTCGATACCAGCCGAAAGTCCAGTTCGAGCGCGCCGACCGGATCAAGCGATGGACGCCGCAGCTCGCGAACCGATACAACCGCTTGGACGGCGACCAGAAGGAACGTTATCTTTTTCGTACCGAACATGTCCAGCCGGTACTCGACACAACGGAGAACAGATTCGTCCTTTTCACCTTGCAGAAGATTGCCGCACGGCTTGATCTGTTGTCTGAGCAATGCAAGAAGGCGTCCGAAGTCGCCGACAAGTACGCTGAGCAGCTTTCGCGCTGGAGTGCGTCTCTGCGCCAGTTCGCAAGAAATCCATTCTTCAGGAAGATAGGCAGGTTTGCTGGATTTCGGCAGGAGAATCTCGTGCTTCTCCGCAAGCGTGGCTATGCGAAGATATTCGAGACATGGGTGTCCTTGCAGCATGCGATCGACATAACGGGCGGGGCGCTTGACGCCGGAAATCGCCCCATCTGGAAACTTTATGAGTTCTGGTGCTACTTGGAGATTCGTAATTACTTACGGGATGTACAGGGATTTGAGTTGGATGAAGCGCGCAGTGGGCTTGGATCTCTTGAGAAGATAGAGGATATCTTTGCGGAAGAGAATGCCGATGCGGATGAGGATGGAACGCAGCATGAAAAGGGCGGGAACAAGTGCGAGCACGTGTTCAACGATACGGCCAAGGGACGAACGATCACGCTAACCTACCAGCAGTCGTACAGTAATGCGAACGGGGCGGATGATGATGGGAAGAAGTCCGCGCACATCGTCGAGCAGATACCCGATATAGTCATGACGATCCGCGAGAACGGAAGCGGGAACGAATACACGTACCTTTTTGACGCCAAGTACCAGATCATGTCCTTGCCGAGCGCGGCGAAACCCGAGACGGACGCGGCTCCGTACAGGACAATCAACGAGATGCACCGATACCGCGATGCGATTCTCTATCGGCGGCAAAAGGCCAGCGGAGACGATAAAGGGAAATTGACCCATGAGGTCATAGGCGCTTATGTCCTTTATCCGGGACGGCCAGCCAAGTCGTTCAATTACAAGAGATTCATTGAAGAGGAAAACATAGGGGCCATACCGCTTCTTCCGGGCACCGACGGCACGAAGATTCTGTACGAGTTCCTTGATTATGTCCTAAAGCATCAAGACGCCCAGTCGCACCTTGGAACGGCAATACCCACGCGCGGCACCACGATGGTGGTTGGCGAGGCGGTTGGAGCGGGCGAGATTGTACAGGCTGCTGTTCTTTCCAATGCAGGAGTGGAGAAAGTCTTGAAGACATTCAGATGTCCAGTCATCAAGGCCCCAGGTGCTGATCATTCGCTCTTTAAGCAGATCAGAATCACACGTCCGGGTCAGCCAGATATAATCCTTGAAGTTGATAGGGCAGTGCCAGTGCGGGCTGCGGATAACAATGACTTGACATGTTTTTATTTGTCGAGCGGACAAGACTATCTGATTTACGGGGTCAAGGGCGCACATGTTGAAGCTGCTGGCATAGAGCAGAGCTCGCGCGCCCGGAGAGAGGCGAACATCACTTGATACGGGATTTGTGAAGATTCGTCATGGGAATCCCGTTTCGTCATAAGACCGTTTATGGTTAATCACATGGTAGGAACATGGTAATGGCAATAGATGTATTCGCGAAGATGAGTGCTCTGACGCATCGACTGCTGCCAGAATTACAGTGCGCGATTGATCGTGTTCTAAGTGCGAGGTCGCGGGACTATTGGCATACTCATGTACTGTCCAACTTGCGCCCGGAGGACAAAAGGTTCTGGGGAAAGGACGGTGTGACGTCGGTCGAAGACCTTGATTTGCAGGGTGTAGTAAAAGTAATTGAATCGAACTTTGCCGTTTTCATGTCGGCGTGTGGCGATCATTATTCTCTGAGGGATCTGTATGCCGTAAAGAAAATGCGTAATACGTACGCGCATGACAACGGATCGCTGCCTATTGAGGCCGCCCTCCTTCATATCCCCATAATAAGGAAATTGACCCAATGGCTACGGCTCCCGAAAGACAAACTTGACCTTGTCGAGCGCATGAAAGAGGAACTCGAGGGGGCCGAGAATCCTCCGCCGTATAAGATTCAAGTGTCGCCTGTCGCGCATCCAGGGAAGACAATTCCTTCGATTGAAATTGTCATGACGGAACGATGCGCTACGCAACTTACGAAAATACCTGAGGGTAACAAAGGCGTTGTAACGCGGGCAATGGTCAATATCTTCCAGAGAAAAGATGGACCTGTACTGACAAAGTTTGGACAACGCATCTATGCCGCTGAACTGCAAGGCGGGTATGCGGCCATTCTGTATAACACGCCGGCAGACGAGTACATTTCCGTTTCCATTGAACCGATCACCACTTACAGGGAATGGATAAACGCCCACTCTGTGACTTATGATTCAGAATCGGGGCACATGGCGATTACGCACGTCATTTCCGAAGGCGGAACCAAGTCAGAAGAAATGACCTGGACAAGCGATCTTGTGGGTAATGAACAGGAGCTCCCCGACCATGGTGGCGGCGCTGTCACTTACGATCCGGAGGCGGCAGAATCGCGCACGTTCAGCAAGATGTTGAAAAAGAATCCTGAGCGCAGGTCAGGATTCAAAGTGCTTGACGATGCGCTCTACCGAAAGATGCTCGATGGAACGTTGGAGAATTGGCAAGTGTATCTGCATCCGGACCAGTTGAGGGCTGTTGAAATGGATACCGAGGGTCCAATGATGGTCAAGGGGCCAGCCGGCACGGGTAAGACAGTGGTTGTTGTTCACAGGGCGAAGTGGCTTTTGGAAAACAAATTCACCGGAAATGAACGCATTCTGATAACGACATTCAACAAGTCCCTTGAGTTTGCCATAAACGAGATGCTGAAGCGTATTTGCACTCAGGAACAGATGCGTCGTCTAGATGTGCTTTATTTTGATCAGTGGCTTCAAGACGCATGGAAGAAAATGGGCGGCAAGAAGATTTTGTATCGAGAAGAAGATATAAAATCCGATGACAACTTGTTTCGTCTTACACTTAGTTTATTTAGATTACAGGGATTGGTGAATGTAGATCGAGACGACGATTTCATTGAGCGGGAATATGATACGGTAATTCAGGAATATGGGATTCGAAGCGAGGCGGACTACTTGAAGGCGGTTCGCCCGAAGAAACTGGGGCTGTTGAAACAAGAGGAACGCAGCAAACTCTGGAAGTTGTTCCAGAAGATCAATGGCGATCCATTTGATGAAAACGTGCAACCCCATAACACATCGACAAGAATGCGTGTTATTAACCACGTAACTAAGGCCATCCTTGCACGAAAGTACGGAATTGCCGATGAATATGCCGCTGTTCTTGTCGACGAGTCCCAGGACATGGGAGCTGCGGAATACAGATTATTTGGTGCGTTGACCGGTAACAACTCGTCACATGAGAATGCCAATTCGTTGCTTTTTGCGGGCGATGGTCATCAGCGCATATATGGGCGCATGGGTTCGTTGATAAGTTGTGGAATCAATGTACGCGGTGCTCGTACCATTTCGCTTAAGAAGTGTTATCGCAGTTCAAGGGCCATCAAGCGCTATGCGGAGAGTATCTTGACTGGGGTCAGAAATGTTGACATGGATGATGTGGAAGAAACGTTCGCCGGTACGGATGCCATTGAAGAAGGAATCCCTCCAGTTGAATGTTTCGGCATGGGTAAAGATTATAGTGCATTCTACAAGAACATTGCCGATACGATAAAAGGATGGATGACTAAAGGGTCAGGATGCCTCTCGGATTATGCCGTCTTGTTACGCGAAGGAAATTTTGCCAATTCTAAGACGTGGCGTTTAAAGAAGACAGTGGAAGGGCTCAAAAAGTTTGGGTTGGACGCCGTTGCGGTTCATGCTAGGAATCAGTTTGATAATAGCAACTCGATTAAAGTCATGACGATGCACCGAGCCAAAGGGATGCAGTTCCACGGAGTTGTCATTATCCTTGACGGCTGGCCGCATAAACCCGATAAAGATGCGGATAGTGAGGCACGTAAAGAGAACCTTGACGATGAGAAAAAGCTGTTGTACATGGCTGTGATGCGTGCTCTGAAGTTTGGCCTCTTGGGTGGAATCCGAAAACAAGTGCGCCTGAAACTGGAGACAGCCTAACGGCATAGTCCCAATTTCAGGCGCGATTTGCTATCATGTCCTTTCT
>CADCOC010000131.1 GCA_902802945.1 uncultured bacterium
AGGATGACGGTCTGTGGCTCCTCCGCCACAGAGGTTTGGTCATTTACGTCAGATAGCCACTTGTCTATGAGTTGAAAGGTTGAAAAGATGAAAAGCTTACAGGTAAAACTCGCAGCGGTTGCGGCAATCTGCGCGGCGGTGTCCGCGCAGGCAGCTGCGGCCAACAACGCGCTTCCGTCGCCGAAGAACGTGCCGGAGCTGATGAAGACGTTCGCGGGGGCGGACGTGAAGACGCGCGAGGACTGGGAGAAAGTGCGCGCGCCGGAACTGCTCGCGTGCTTCGAGCGGGAGGAGTACGGGAAGCGTCCCGCCGCCGCCGACGAGCGCGGCCGCGTGTCGTTCGAGACGTATCGAGAAACCGAGGTGTTCGGCGGCAAGGCGATCTGCCGGCACGTGCGCGTGAAATACGACGGGCCGAACGGCAAACACGTGTTCCCCATCACCGCCTACATCCCGAAGGCCGGGCGTCCCGTGCCCGCGTTCGTGTACATCGGGATCAACTTCCGCACGAAGTACGACGCGGAAGGGGCCGTCGCAACGAGCGAATACTGGCCCGTGGAGAAGATCATCGACCGCGGCTACGCGACGGTCGCGTTCCCGGTGATCAAGGTGGCGGCGGACAACAAGAACGCCGGGTTCTCGCAGGGCGTCTTCCCGGCCGTGCAGCCCGCGAAGGCGCGCGGCGGCGACTCGTGGGCCACGATTTCCGCGTGGGCCTGGGGCGCGAGCCGCGTCCTCGACTGGATGGAGACCGAACCCGCCATCGACGCGAAGCACGTGGGCGTGGTGGGGCACTCGCGCGGCGGCAAGACCGCGCTCTGGACGGGCGCGACGGACAAGCGCTTCGCGATGGCCTGCTCGAACGAGTCCGGGTGCGGCGGCGCCAAGCTGAACCACATCGACCTGCCGAAGTCGGAGCACATCGACTTCATGATCAGGGTCCTCCACCACTGGTTCTGCGCCAACTACCGCAAGTACGGCGGCAAGGAGATGGAGATGCCGTTCGACCAGCACGAGATGCTGGCGCTGATCGCGCCGCGTCTTCTCTGCGTGGGGTCGGCGACGGAAGACCACTGGTGCGGACAGCTCGGCGAATGGTGGTCGGCGAAGCTCGCCTCCCCGGCGTGGGAGCTGTACGGCAAGAAGGGGCTCGTGGGCGACACGTGGCCGGACCCCGAGAAGCCGCAGCAGGAGGGAAGCGTCTCGTACCACCTGCGCACGGGCAAGCACTTCCTCACGCCCTACGACTGGGACCGCTACATGGACTTCGCCGACAAGCACGGCTGGCGGCGCGCTCAACGCTAAATCCGACCACGCAGTTGAGCGGTCGGTCATGTCGCGTCTGCGGTGTCTTCTACCACATCAGGCGTAAATTGTGGTATACTTATCGCCGCCATGGACAAATCAAGACGATCCGCGTTCATTGAACGCAAGACGAAAGAGACGGAAATCTCGCTGTCGCTCGACCTCGACGGGACGGGCGCGGGCGAGATAGATACTGGTATTGGCTTCTTCAACCACATGCTCGAGCTGTTCAAGAAACACGCGCTCGTGGACCTCACCGTTAAGTGCGTGGGCGACCTCGACGTGGACTACCACCACACCGTGGAGGACGTGGGGCTCGTGCTCGGACAGGCGCTGAACAAGGCGCTCGGCGAGCGGCGCGGCATCGTGCGCTACGGTTTCGCCTCCATCCCGATGGACGAGGCCCTCTGCGAGACGTCGCTCGACCTCGGGGGGCGTCCGTTCCTCGTGATGGCGTGTCCGATGAAGCACCTCATGGTGCGCGATTTCGAGGTGAAGCTCCTGGAGGAGTTCTTCCGTGCGGTGAGCGTGGAGGGACGCCTCAACATCCACCTCCGCCAGATCTACGGCGACGAGGCGCACCACGTGTGCGAGGGCTTCTTCAAGAGCTTCGCGCGTGCGCTGCGTCAGGCGGTATCGGTTGATCCCCGCGAGACGGGTGTGCCGTCTTCCAAGGGTTGCATTTAACAAGGAAACGCAGATATGAATCTCCAAGGTACGATCACGGCGATGGTTACGCCGTTCACTAAGGACGACCAGGTAGACTACGGCGCGCTCAAGGCGTTCGTGGACTGGCAGTGCGAAAGCGGTGTCGAGGGGCTGTGTCCCGTCGGCACCACCGGCGAGTCGCCCACGCTCTCTCACGACGAGCACCACGAGGTGATCGCGAAGGTGATCGAGTACGCGGCGGGCCGCGTGAAGATCATCGCCGGCACCGGCGCGAACTCCACGGCCGAGGCAGTGTCGCTCACGCAGGACGTGATCGCGCGCGGCGGCGCGGATGCGACGCTCCAGGTGACACCCTACTACAACAAGCCGAACGCGGAAGGGCTCTACCGCCACTTCATGACCGTGGCCGACCTCGGTCTTCCGGTTGTGCTCTACAACGTGCCAGGACGCAGCGGGCGCGAGATTCCGCTCGATGTGGTGGCGCGTCTCGCGAAGCACCCGAAGATCGTGGCCATCAAGGAGGCCGCAGGCAGCGTGGAGCGCGTGAGCGCGATCCGCCACATCTGCCCGGACCTCACGGTGCTCTCCGGCGACGACTCCCTTGCCCTGCCGATGATCGCCGTAGGCGCGTCCGGCGTGATCTCCGTCGCTTCCGACGTGATGCCGCGCGAGATCAGCGACTTCGTCCGCACCGCGCTCGCTGGCGATTTCGCCGCCGCGCGCGTCCTGCACGAGCGGTACTACGACCTGTTCCACGACCTCTTCATCGACACTAACCCGATCATGGTAAAGGAGGCGCTCGTGATGATGGGGAAGGTAGGCCCGGGGTTCCGTCTGCCCCTCTGCGAGACGACGCCAGAAAAGCGTGAGAAGCTGCGCGCCACGCTCGCCGCCCTTGGCCTCAAGGTGTGACGCCATGACGCTTGCGGAAATCGAAAAGGCGTGCGCCGGCGTGGACGGCGTGGTGTTCGACTTTGGCGGCGTGATTTCCGAGTCGCCGTTGATGAGCGAGTGGGAGGTCTATCCGTACTGTGCGAAGCTGGGCGTCGACCGCGCCGCAGTGGACCGAGGCTGGGCGCGCTACAGGAACATCTTCGACGGCGGACTGATTACCTTCGCGGAATACTACGGGCGCACGTTTGCCGATGCCGGTGTCACGATTACTCCCGCACAGATCGATGACCTCTGGAAACTTGATGCCGAGAGCTGGATCCGCACGTTGCGCGCAGATACGTTCGCGCTCATGCAACGCCTGAAGGAGTGCGGAAAGAAAATCGGCGTGCTGTCGAACATGTCCACGGAATTCTACGAGCGTCTGTACTTGCCGCGCTGCGCGGAGTACCGGACGATCTTGGACGCGGAGGTGATTTCGTGTCTGTACCGCCTCTACAAGCCCGAGGAGCCGATATACCGTCTCGCGGAGAGCAAGATAGGCCTGCCGCCGGACCGTCTGCTCTTTCTCGATGACTTGGAGGTGAACGTGCTTGCGGCCCGTTCGTTCGGTTGGCACTCAGAAGTCTACCCCCATGCATGATGCGGCTGCGTTGGACCGTTGTGGATTTTTTAAGATTTTTTTGAATAGCCCCTTGCGCATCTACCTGAGGCGTGGTATACTACGAACCGGAAATTCAAAAAGCCCCATTGGGTAACTGGTGGGTCTTTGGAAGCCGAGGAAGAAGCAGAACCTTTCCAAGGCGTTAGCGGCTGGCCAGCGTAATTAACGAATTACGGCTCATCTGCTGACGGACGAGGGTCCGGCCGAGGCGCGGAAGGAAGGCAAAGCGACTGATCGGTGTGTTTTCGGTGTGCGGCAACGCGCACCAACCGCCGCAAGGCGGCCGGGCCGGATCTGGGCATCGCGAGATGCGCGGGTCCGGCTTTCGGTTTTCAAGGAAGTGACCCTGCGGTGACATGCAGCGGGGTGATTGTGCTATACTTCACCACGCGCGGTGAAGTGTCCGCGCACGAAGGAAAGAAGAGCGATAAAGGAAACAGGAAGATGGATTCCGAAGCCAATGCAGTGCCGCGCGAGTTCCTCGAACTGGCGGCGGATGTGTTTGGCGTGGGCGTTGAGACGCTTACGCCTGAGACGGCGTACGGTTCAATCGAAGCCTGGGACAGCGTCGCGCATCTCCGTCTTGTGATGGAGACCGAGGCGAAGTTCGGCAAGCCGATTCCGCTGGAAGCGGTGCCCAACCTCAAGACGCTGTCGGACTTCGGGAGGTATTGTTGAGGACAAAGGACAGAAGACAGAGGACAGAGGATCTAGGACTTTGGACTTTGGACTGCCAACTACCATCTACCAACTACCATCTAAAACAGGAGAAACCAAATGCATAAACTGATACTTGCGGCCCTTTGTGGGGCGCTGCTTGCCGCGACTGCGGCGCCGCTGGAAATCGTCGCGCCGAAGGAAGGGGCGACCGTGCCGATCCTTACGGCGGACATGAAGGCATACCTTGCGCAGCCGCGTGCGGCGCGCGTGGCGCAGTTCGCCGATCCCGCCGCGCGAAAGCGCATCGCAAAGTTCAAGGACCGTCCCGTGAAGACATTGCTTTCCTGGAACTGCACGGAGCCCGGAGCTACGGGCGTGGTATGGAGCGTAAAGGTGCGGCGTGCCAAGGACAACGCAGTGGTGTTCACGGCGAAGACGCGCAAGAACTCAATCGAGATAGACAACCTCGAGATTGCCTGTTCCTACAAGTGGCGCGTAAAGGGCACGCTGTCTGGCGGTTCGCAACTCCGCGCTGAGGGAACATTCAACACTGAGAATGTCGCGCCGCGGCTCATGCACCTCAGCCGTGTACACAACATGCGCGACTTCGGCGGACGGGTTGGGCTTGGCGGACGCCGTGTGCGGCAGGGAATCCTGTACCGTTCCGCAGGACTCAACGCCAACGCCCGCAAGTCAAAGTCCCAAGGAAAGATGGTACCGGGTAAGGTCACGCTGACCGAAGCGTCGCGCGCGTATGCGAAGGGCGTTCTCCGCATCCGCACGGACCTCGACCTGCGCACGGACCACGAGTGCTTCGGCATGACAGGCTCGCCGCTAGGTCCGGAGGTGAAATGGGTACACATATCCTCGTCCGCCTACGGCGGCATGGGCAAGGACAAAGGCAAGAAGGCGTTCGTGAAGGGATTCCGCGTGTTTCTCGACGAGAAGAACTACCCGATGGTGTTCCACTGCATCGCGGGAGCGGACCGCACTGGATCGCTCGCGTTCATTCTCGGCGCGCTGCTTGGCGTGGACGAGGAGGAACTATGGCGCGACTGGGAGGTGACTGCGTTCCAGAGCACGAATATCAAATTCTCCCACAAGTCGCGCTTCAACAAGCTCGTGAAGGTCTTCGATGCGTTCCCAGGGGCGGACATCCACGAGAAGGTGGAGGCGTACGTCAAGTCTCTTGGCTTCACCGACGCCGACATAGCGAAGTTCCGCTCGATCATGCTGGAGCCGTGACCGCAAAATTTTGGTATAATACGGGCCATGAGAATTCAGCGACGTGATTTCCTGCGCAGCGCGGTGGCGGCGTGCGCGTTTCCATATCTGCGCGCTTCGGCGGCCTCGCCGAACGGCAAGGTGAACATGGCGTTCGTCGGCATCGGCCACCAGGCCGCGCGCGACTTCTCCATGTTCGCGTACTACAGGGACCTCGTGAACGTGGTCGCCTTCTGCGACACGCAGATGGGCGCTTCGCATACGCAGAACGTCCTGAAGGAGTACCCGGCCGTGCCGCGCTACCAGGATTTCCGGAAGATGCTCGACGAGCATGCCTCGGAGATCGACGCCGTGTGCATCGCGACTCCGGACTTCTCGCACTTCCCCGCCGCGATGCTCGCGATGTCGATGGGCAAGGCCGTGTACTGCGAGAAGCCGATGTGCAACTGCTTCCGCGAGATCGCCCTGATGACCACCGCCGCGAAGCGGTACAAGGTCGTCACGCAGATGGGCAACCAAGGCCATTCTGACGCGAACTACTGGCAGATGAAGACGCTCGTGGAGTCGGGCGTGATCAAGGACGTGATGCGGATCAACGCCTTCATGTGCGCGAACAACCGTCGCTGGTTCAAGTGGAAGGGCACGATGACGGAGATGCCTGGCGAGGAAGCGGAGCCAGCGGAGATGGACTGGGACGTTTGGCTATCGCAGCGTCCGTTCCGTCCGTTCAACCACAACTTCATCAACGGCGACTGGCGCTGCTTCTACGAGTACGGCACAGGCGCGCTCGGCGACTGGGGCGCGCACATCTTCGACGCCGCGCACGAGTTCCTGAAGCTCGGGCTCCCGTGTCGCATCGAGACGGTGAAGAACGACCGCCGCACGCCCGTCGTGTTTCCGATGGCGTCCACCATCCGCTACGTGTTCCCCGCGCGCGGGTCGGGCCTTCCCGAATGCACGCTCGAGTGGAGCGACGGCGCGGGCAATTTCCCTGCCATGCCGGAGCATGTTACGGACAAGAAGTGGCGTCGCAAGGACTACGGTGCGGAACTCTACCTCGCGGACGGACGCGTCTTCGCGCGCTCAAGTCACGGGGCAGCTCTACAACTCATCGCGGGCGGCGACCCGCGTGACCCGCAGATAAAGAAGACGATGCGCGACTTCCCGAAGGGGAAGAGCGGACACTACCTCAATTTCATCAAGGCCGTGAAGGGCGAGGAGAAGGCGAACAGCGACTTCGCGGTGGCCGGTCCGCTCTCTGAGGTGATGGCCCTTGGCGCGCTTGCGCAGCGTCTCGCTGTGCCCGTACTCACATTCGACCGTGATAAGCTCCGCTTCACGGACAACGACGCCGCCAACGCCCTGCTCGACGGACCACCCGTCCGCAAGGGTTGGGAAGAATTCGCAAGACTTTGACATACAGAAAAAACCTTTCTTGCTTTCGCTGTTGGGAGATTAGGAGTCTCGGAGTTGTGGAGAATATTACAAATTCTCTCCCCATCTTCTCCTAGCCTCCAAAACTCTGAAACTCCCAATAGCGAAAGCAAGAAGGGCTTCCTCTGCGCTCTCTGCTTCTCTGCGTCTCTGCGTGAGACTATCGTTTAGGGTTCAAGTTATTTTTGAGTGAAGGCTTAGGCCGTCGTTTTTGAGGTAACGTGCCCGCGCAGAACGGTGAGGACGGGCCAGGCTGCGAAATGCATTCCCGTGAAGGGCATGTTGCGGGACTTCGACTTGAACGAGTCGGGATCGACGGCGCGGTTCGCCTGCGTGTCGATTACCGTGAAACTGTCGGGGTCGGGCGTCTCGCCGATTAGGGAGGCCGGGCCGGTCGTCCAGCGGGCGATCCAGTCCTGCGTGGACATCCCCTCTTCCACAACCATCACCTGCCACGTGATTGCGGCGGCGGTTTCGAGTCCGATGATGCCGTTCGCGGACGTGCGGAAACCGCCAGCCTTCTTCGCGGCGGGGTGTGGCGCGTGGTCGGTGGCGAAGAGACCGAGCGTGCCGTCCTTTACGCCTGCGCGTATGGCGGCCACGTCCTCGCGGTTGCCAAGGGGCGGTGCCATTTTCCAGTTCGCGTCGTCATCGGGGATGTCGTCGCAGGAGAGGAGCAGATGATGGGGCGTCGCCTCGCCCGTGACGGGCAGACCTTCGCGTTGGGCAACGCGGATGAGCTCCACCGTTCCCGCGCAGGAAATGTGCTGTATGTGAAGGGCGCAGCCTGTAGTGCGGCAAATGGCGATGTCGCGGCGTACTGCCTCGGTCTCGGCTTCGGGCGGCATGACAGGAAGATTGAAGCGGCGGGCGACGGCGCAGTCGCGCATCACGCCCGCACCGAGAAGGGCGGGCACGACGGCGTGCTGCATCACGGGCTTGCCGAGCTTCGCGGCGCGGCGCATCGCCTCCTCCATCACATGCGCGTCGTCCACGAACGCGCCGTCGTCCGTGAACGCGACGGCACCGGCGGCGGCGAGCGCCTCTAGGTCGGCGACTTCGCGTCCGAGGCGTCCCTTCGTGATGCAGGCGGAGGGCGCGATGCGGCAGGGGAGCGAGGCGTCCTCAATCTGCTCGCGGAGCCATTCTGGCGAGTCGCCGGCGGGAGTGGTGTTCGGCATCGTTGTGACGCAGGTAAAGCCGCCGGCGGCTGCCGCGGCGGCGCCGGTGGCGCGCGTTTCGGCCTCTGGCACGCCGGGGTCGCGGAAGTGTACATGCACGTCGCGCAGGCCGCCCGGCACGACGACGTAGCGAGGATTTTCCTCAAAAGGTCTTAGCAGGTCGTTTGTCATGGCGATATGATAGCATATCCCCGTCCGTTTTCAAAGGTAACATTCACGGCCAGCGCCGACAGGCCAATCCACATCAGCCCGTTCTTAACCGCATCTATGATTACTTGATTCATTACATGCGGCTCTTTCCCCTCATTTTACCGTCTTTTCCGCGTAGAGTTTGAGGAGGTGGGCGACTATGTCAGGTTCGGGAATCCATGCGTCGAGGAACCTCGTCGTGCCTTTCATGGGAACTGGCACTTGGTACGTGATATGCTGCTCAACTTTCATGGTGTTTAGTATGCCAAATCCGCGTCCCCAACGCAAGATGATTATGAAAAAACACTTCTAAATCACTGTCCGAACGGCACTTGACAATACGGATTTGACGTGGTGTTCAAACTTCTAACATCGTTTCGCTGTCACAGCCCCTCGACCGACGGATCAATCCCAGCCTTTTTTAAGGCTTCCCGACGTTGGCTTCGTAGAATCTCCTGCAACTTCAATGGCAAATGCGTAGGAACAGTAAATGGTTGTCTGGGAGATTCCCGCATGGGATTTTTCGGGTCGAAGATATCCACTTTACGGCCAGCAGCTTTTTCAAGTCTGGCAATCCATTCTTTTTGCCGTTCGACCGGTAACTGATGGTAGTATTCTCCAAAAAGAGGACTCCTCTCAAATACCAATAGAATGGCCCTGCGTTTCTCGCATTCCATGGCATGGGCATAGGAATCTTTAGTGGTGCGAAGTCCCATAGGGGGTTCGCCTCTCAGTTCGAAATCTGGCGCCAAAACAACGAGGCGTTCGTTGTCAAACTCCGAAATCGCACGCAAAAGGAAATCCCACACTTCGGTTGGTCTGTCCCATGTTTCCAAAAACACGTTTGAAATGTCTAGGACAACTCTACCAAATGCACACATGGAATGCTCTCGTTCCCCCAAAGGGTATTCTTTTAGTTGGGGGCGGGAAAAAGCCTTCTCCGCAAAACGGAATGCCTCTTCACGCTCTGAAGGCGACAACGCAGACATCTTGTTTGTCAATGACGCCACATAATCATACGGAGGGCTGCCATAACGGACACCTGCAGCGATGTTGGACAACTCCGTTTGGATGCATTCAAGTTTCGTAGGCTGACATTCAGTCTTATCGGCCTGAACCGTAGCGCCACGCGACGGTTCTTCCGAACATCCGAGGTTGCCGGCAAGACAAAGCGCCAACGCCTGTTGAACAACTATTTTATGGATTTCCATTTCGCAGGCTCCCATCAAGATACATTTGTCCATTGGCTGACACGCCAATGGTGTGCGAATGCTTCGTTTTCTCAATAAAGTTCGAACTCATTGTCCATACAGAATAGGACGGTGGATTGATTTGTCCCACTGGTGCATTAAAAGTTGAGCCTGCAAGTCTCCAACCGTACGGTATCGTCCACGACAATGTTCCCTCCGACCACGGCTGAGGCCACGTCCATATCCGGGATTCGTCAAATTCTATGCCGTTAAATTCGTTTACAGCATGCCAAACCCCTGCGCCCCATAAAGTAGTGTGGCACCACCTCTGGTAAAAGGCGTAGTCGTCAAAGTATCCCGAATGACTGCCCCATTGCTGCCAATTCGTCAAGTCCGCAGGTATTTCCTGTATTTCAAGCCCTGAAAACGATACGGACAAAGGAAACAATTGTAAATATAGAAGCATTCCACACCCCCTTCCATCAGATGTAGGTGGAAGGAATTCGGCATAGTCACATCCTATGCGTTCTGGCTCAATGACCCTCAATATGATTGGAAGCGGTGCCGATTTGCATTCTGCATATAATTGACACCTTTCAGCCGTCAAGGGGCAACAAAATATCTTTGTTATCCCTAGGCTGAACGTGCCGTTTCCATTAGTGCGCCACAGAACGGATGGAGCAGAAGGAAATTGCTTACATTCAACTTCCTCTGCGATGCCATAACACCTGCGATGAACGTACGGATTGCCAGGAGCCCTCTTTACCTCTTTGATCTCCACCCTTACCACTGTCAAACTGTTGCTGTCGGAGATCTGTTGCCCCGTCACAAGCTCTGTAAACGTGCCGCTTATCGATACGTCACCCTCCGCATCGCTCGCCTCAGCCCCCTCGTACACGCCTGTAGTATGGAATGCCTCTTGCTCTGCAAGCGTACGGCTGGGCGGTAATGTCACGCTTCCGTCAACGGGCGTAAGCTTGCCGAGGTTCAGCGACGAGAACACCAACTCTCCGCCCCGCGTACCGCCGTATGCATCCACCGAGATTCGCACCCGAGTTGAACTCTTCGGCTTCACGTCATACATGCCGATCTCGCACTCGTCATCAAATACCACCGCCTGCTTGCTGAACGTTATGGAAAGCGATGGCACGTCAGTAGGGTCATACGAAATAGGGTCAGGCGGAGCTGGATCGTCGAACCCGCAACGGCACACGCCACCGGTGGAGGCGAACGTCGCACCACCCAGTAAATAGTATAGTATGCCCTTCTTGCAAATACCGCCGCAATCGCACGTCGGCGAACAGCCAAACACAATCGTATTCCCGCTAAAAGACACACACCCGCAAGGTGCGCCCCTGAGTGGCGGATCACTTGTAAATGCCCCGCCGGGGTCGTATGG
>CADCOC010000132.1 GCA_902802945.1 uncultured bacterium
GGCGTGGCGACCGGGGCGTTGAACAGGCAGGTCAAGCGCAACGAAGAACGATTCACAGAGGACTTCATGTTCAGGCTGTCTGCCGAGGAATGGGATAACTTGAAATGCCAAATTGGCATCTCAAGTTGGGGCGGCGATCGTCAGCTTCCGTACGCATTTACGGAAAATGGCATTGCCATGTTGAGCAGCGTCCTTCGTTCGCCTACGGCCATCGAAGCGAACATCCGAATTATGCGGGCTTTCTCCGCAATGCGTCGGTTCTTGCTTGCGAACGCGCAGATGTTTCAGCGAATCGAGGCGGTGGAGAAGCGGCAGATTGCCACGGATGCGAAAGTGGATTCCATCCTGCAGCGCATTGACGCGACTGAAACGCCTATTCAAGGCGTGTTCTACGACGGGCAGTTGTGGGATGCACGGGCGCTGGTGTTGAAACTGGTCGCGGGAGCGAAAAGGTCGCTGATCATCATCGACAACTGGGCGACGACGGAGGTGCTTGACCTCTTCGTGAAGAAGCGCAAGGGCGTGAAGGTGACGATCTTCACGTCGGAGCATTTCGACAAGAAGCACGTGCCGCACCGAAAGATTTCCGATGCCGACATCAAGACCTTCAACGCCCAGTACCCGAAACTCGCCGTCTGTTACAACGAATCGTTCCATGACCGCTTTCTCATCATCGACGACAAGGTGCTGTACCTGATAGGCGCGTCCCTGAAAGACCTTGGCCGCAAGTGTTTCGCGTTCACGAAACTGGACGCGGGCGAAATCCGCCGCATCAAGCAGTCGGCGTTCACGGCGGGTACAAGGGCGTGAAGGTTTTAACAGGATTTACAGGATAAAGAAACATGAAGAAGAACAACAATGATGGGCGCAAGATTATTGCTTGCACGTGCCGCAAGGCTGCGTGGGAGTGGATTAAGGCGCGCAAACTCTACAATCTTCCCTTGCCGGATGGTGGGAAGGGTGCGTCTTATTCCGCCATTACGCATCTTGCCATCTATGCAATCGACCTTGCACCGATAATTTGTCGTGCGAAGTATGTGCGCGACGTGGACGGGGCATGGCTCGCCGAACAGGGATATCCGCGCTCGCCTACTCCACACGCCAGCCGCTATGCGTTGTTTGAGCTTGGCGCGGACGTGGCGGAGGACAAGCTTTTCTCCCGCAAGACGGATGTGTATGTTTGCTCGACTCGTTGGACGGGCGAGATTGACATCGGCTTCTTCGACCGGCCTCTTCCGCAATGCGGTGGCAAGTCCATCCCCAATGTGTTTGAGCGGTTGCGTCCGTTTGTGGCTAAATGGCGTTCGGCACGGGCTTTTAACCCAACACAGGCTGATTTGTTCGAGACTGCTTCTGCTCCTGTTAATGATGGCGATATCCGCGTCGTGGAACTTTTCGCCGGTGTCGGCGGCTTCCGCATCGGACTTGAAAAGGCGTCCCCGCGCTTCAAGACCGTGTGGAGCAACCAATGGGAACCATCTACGAAGCGGATTGCCGTATGAATGACTTGAAAGGAGCATACAAAATGAAACAGGAGAGTAAACACAAAGCGCCGAGATATTACGATTTGTTTCTTGATACTTTGAAGGTTGTTGCGGCACTTGGTGGTTCGGCGTCAATTGATGAAATCGTTACGGGTGTCATTGAACGAAGAAAGTTTGCCGATGATGTTGTTGATGAGATGCATACGGGTAGTACCGTAACGACGGAGCTTGAATATCAACTTGCATGGGCACGAACATATCTTGGGAAGGTTGGATTGCTTATTCGCAGCAGAAACGGAGTCTGGGCATTGACAAAGGCCGGCTTAGATGCCAGCAAGGAAGATTCTATAGACAAAAAGGCAATAGTTAGATCTGTCAACAAAACAAGACAACCTAATACAGTGACAAACCCGCTTGAAATTGAGGAACGACGCCCATGGAAAGAATCTTTGTCTGAGATTCTTCATGTCATGAACCCGTATTCTTTTGAAGTGCTTGCGCAACGGTTGCTGCGTGAGTGCGGATTCCTTGATGTTCATGTGACGAAGAAATCTGGTGATGGTGGAATTGATGGCACGGGCAAATTGCGACTCAACGGTATTTTCAGTTTCAATGTCGCGTTCCAATGTAAGCGGTACAAGGGACAAGTCGGAGCGGGTGAAATACGCGATTTTAGAGGTTCGCTTGACAACAACATAGAGAAAGGTGTCTTGATTACGACAGGAGCGTTCTCCAAGGCGGCGCGTGAAGAAGCAAGTGCGCCAGGGAAGAAGCAAATCGACCTAATGGATGGCAACGATTTCATGAACAAGTTAGCAGAATGCAATATTGGTCTTACTCCGCGTACGGAGTATGATATCGATGAGGAATATTTTGCGGCGATAGATGGGGAGGGCGAGTCGGAATAATTTCTTGAAGAGACATTGACGATCCATCTTGATCTTGATATTCTATACCGCATCGTCAAGAAAGAAAGGATCAAAAAATGGCAGTACTGACATGGATAAAAAGCAAGAAGGCCTTCCTGAAGATTCAGGAGGGAATAGGTGATAATCTATTGCGGGAAGACAAGGACAATGGTTATATTGATTATGTCCTGTGGTCAACCTTTCGTCCATTAGACATTGATCTTGACGGCGAACTTGAAATGGAATGTATTGATTCTGGAATGTTGATGAGCAAGGAACCGATGTCCGCGAGAGGTTCAACCCCTGACTGCTACTATGATGCATTTCGAACCCCTTACGACGAATCGGACGTCATAGAATTGATGGAGGATGGTGTATAGCCATGTGCGCGGTTAAAGCAGGACTTCGTGAGAGACAAAATGCGCGGCGTGGTGGTCGTTCCCCCAATGGTATGGCGCGACAATATCGTTTGGCCTTTCGGAATGTGTTGCGTGTACATCAGGGCGAGGAGTATGCGAGATGGGTTGCGCGGCGCGAGGGCGAGACGTGCCGCGATGTACGGCGGCGGATCATCAAGGCGGGTTACGATGGCATCCGCGTGGAGTACCACGACGGCGGCGCGGTGGAGTATGTTGCGTTCAGCAATAGGAGCATAACGCCGATTAATCAGGATATGACTATGCCTCTTCCATCGAAGGTGAATCCAAAGAAGATTTCTGTCAAGGTTCAAGAGAGTTTCGCCCATCGTCGTGAATCCAAGCGACTTCTCGACCTCGCCAAACATACCGTTGAAATGTCGATAGAGTAAGGTGAGGAGAGGGCGTTCGCCACAATTATGACAGGGAAGGGAATTTAGTTATGAAGATTAAGAGAATAACGATAAAAGATTTTCGCCGATTTACCGACTTGACCATTGATGGGTTAGACCCGCAAGTTAAGTTGGTGGTTTTGCTCGGTCGGAATGGCTCGGGCAAGTCTTCTTTGTTTGATGCATTATCGTTTGCCGCATCGCACAGTAAGCATGGGAATTATGATTGGGACACCTCTTATTATTCAAAATGTAATGATAACCTTGGGTCTTCTTTGAGTAAGATTCGTTGTGAATTTCATAATTCCGCTATAATATATCCAGGACAAGAAACTCGAAAGAAAGACTTTTATTTCCGTACGGCATACAGATTCGATTCCACTGCACAAAGTCAGGGGCTACAAAAACTACCGTCAGTTCTAGAAGATAGTCATGATCCTCGTAGAATGATCAATCTCGATACACGTGTCGCCGACAACTATCAAAGATTAGTATCTAATTCATTGGGCGCATTGTTTGAACCGGGAGAAGATAATAATGTTTCACGGGTCGAATTACGCGATACATATATACGAAAAATCAGAGAATCTATGATAAAGGTGTTCGGCGATCTTGTGCTTGAAGGTCCAGGCCGTCCGTTGGATGATGGGACATTCCTTTTCAAGAAGGGGATGTCGCATGGATTTAAGTATATGAATCTATCAGGAGGAGAAAAGGCTGCGTTTGATTTATTGTTAGACATCGTTCTCAAGGCAGAGACTTTTAACGACACAGTTTATTGTTTGGATGAACCAGAGCTGCATATGCATTCGTCATTGCAGGGAAAACTTTTAGACGAAATACTTAAAGTGCTTCCAGATAAATGCCAGCTGTGGATTGCAACGCATTCGGTTGGAATGATCCGAAAGGCTAAGGAACTATACGAGAACGATTCCAATAAAGTAGCATTCCTTGATTTCTCGGATAGAGATTTTGATCAGCCACAGGTCTTGTGTCCAATTGAACCGTCACGCGAGCTTTGGCGGAAAGCATTTGAAGTCTCTCTGGGCGATTTGGTGTCGTTAATTGCTCCGCAAAAGATATTTCTTTGTGAAGGACAAAAGAAGATTCAGGGTGCAAGACGGAATCCAGATTTTGATTCTCGGTGTTACAATAAGATATTCGCAAAAGAATTTCCAGACGTACAATTTGTTTCTGTTGGAGGTTGCAATGATGTTGAAAGCAATGCGAAGATGGCAAAGGCAATCTTAAAAGAATGTGTGTCTGGCGTTACGATACGGACTATTTATGATTGCGATGATCGTAGCCCAACAGAGATAGCTGATGTTCAGGCGAAAGGAGGCGTTGTGTTGTCTCTACGTGATATTGAAAACTATCTTTGGGATGAAGAAGTTCTTAAGAAATTGTGTGATGACGTTCAAAATCCAATCGCATTTTCGGCAATCAAGCAAAAGAAGGACGAATTGATGAGAGGTATAACGCCATCTGATGATGTAAAACAGATTTCAGGCCCATTGTACGTTGCGATTAAGTCATTGTTGAATTTACGGCAATGCGGTAATACACACGAGAGTTTCGCACGAGACACGCTCGCGCCATTGGTAACCTCGGACATGGAAGTGTATAAGCGGCTTCGAAAAGACATTTTCGGCGCTTGACTGTAGAAAGATAAGGGCTAAGTTAAAAATTGGCAGTGTGCGCGTTATCACAATGGTTATCGTCGGGAGAAACGGCAATAAATTGGGACGAGATGACATCTAAAGAAACAATCAGTAAAAAGGAGAGTCGGCATGATACCATCTGTTTTTATTAGTTCAACAGTTAGTGATTTACGGCATGTTAGGGATGCTGTTCGATCAACGGTTGAAGCGATAGGCTATAGGCCGGTCATGAGCGAGTATGGCGACATTGGATATATGGGCGGTAGTACAGCGGAAGAGGCTTGTTATAAGACGATTCCCGAGTGTCAGATTCTGGTGCTTATCGTTGGGAAATATTATGGTAGTCGTTCAAAAGCTAACGATGCGCAGACTGTAACTGAAATGGAATTTGACGAAGGAATGAAGCATTGCGCCCATATTATCACTTTGGTTGACCAAGAAGTGCTAGAGTTTAAGAAAGTATATGATGATAATCCTCCAGAAAAGCAACTTTCATTTCCAGGCATGAATGACCCTGCTAAGACTTTTGCTTTTCTTTCTCGCATATCTCAGCAACCGTCAAGAAACGCAATAGTGCCATTTTCAAATGCCTCAGAGGTTCATCGGATACTTAGACTTCAGTTTGCTTCTCTTGTTTACGAGTTGTTGATGGCGCAACCAAGTAAGACGATGGCATCTTTGAATGACATACTGAGTGAAGTCAAGACATTGCGTGAGGCTATGACTAAAAATTCAAAACCTGATGTGCAATTCCTTGCTGCAATTCGATTCCTCCTTGACGACGAGAATGTGCAATTGCGGAACGTAGTGAAACTTTGTTGTAACGGTTCTATTGAATCGGCAATCCCTATGATTGTTGAGAATGATGATATCGAGGCTTTTCTATCGGCACTTAAAGTTAAATATACGGTTGACAATTCGTTAGATAATGCCAAAGCCGAGAAGATGCAAGGGATAAAAAATTTTGGTGGGTTTTGTCCACTGCCGTTTTTGCCTATTAAACCAGGCGAAAAGCCAAAGGTGGCTCAGTATGCTTGGTGCGAGCCTGATGTATTCGTTGCTAATCAGGTGGCATTCGAGTTTTATCAGAATGAATATAAGAAACTAAAACGGTGTATGATGATAGCTAATAATAGTAAATGAAAGTCGTTGTCGTATGTTGTGCTGAAGAGCCCGTAAAACATGAGGGAATTGGCATATAAGACCAATGTGTATGCGAAACGCCGTTTTCGTATACATATTTTCCACGATGTGTATGCAAGAATGGCAAAGCGCATACACATTTTAATGAGCACGGAAAAAGCAAAGGAGTTTTCATGCCACAGAAGAATGCCACTGGAGCATATCAAGGGCCAAAATTTTTTTCATGTAACGGCAAAATCTTCTCGACATTCGCAAGGAGCGAGAACAGGTGATGGGCGGATGTCGATTGGCGTAAGGGACGAAGGTGTGGTATAATCTGATGCGGAGAAAAGACGGAAAATGCGGGTGAAAACGGGAGGTGCTTGAAATGAGAATTGAAGAATACACGGCGCAAGAGCTGTTCGAGCTGCTGAACGAGCTTGACGAGACCGACTCGCTTGAGGCGAAGTCGCTCAATACGTGCAAGATGGGCGGCGGTATGGTATAATCTGATACGGAGGGTAGGACAATGAAAAAAGAAACACAGACGATAGAGTTCAAGCAGTCGTGGCACGACGAATATCTGGAGTGGATTTGTGGGTATGCGAATGCATACGGCGGTACGCTCTATATCGGGTGCTTGGATGACGGCACGCCCGTGGGTGTTGCCAAGACCAAGGCGCTCATGGAGTCGATACCGTGCAAGATCACGGACACGATGGGAATCATCGCCGACGTGAATCTGCTGGAGGAAAGCGGCAAGGACGTCATCGAAATCAAGGTCGAGAAATATCCGTCCCTCATTAGCTATCACGGCAAGTACTTCTACCGTTCAGGCACGACGATGCGGACAATATCCGGCAAGGAGTTGGACAAGCTCATCTTGAAGCAACAGGGTATGACATGGGATTCCGTGCCTGTGCCCAAATTGAAGACGGGAGATCTAGATTCTGGCGCAATACGTTACTTCAAGGATGAGGCTGTAAAGCGCAGCCGTCTTTCTCGGGATGAGGTGAATGTCACGCGTGATCTGCTTGTGCGGAATCTTCGTCTTGTTGACGACGAAGGCTATTTGACGAGAGCGGCGATGCTTGCGTTCCATCCTGATCCCGAACGGTGGGTGACAGGTGCGTATGTCAAGATCGGCTATTTCGAGGCATCCGACTCAGATCTCCGTTATCAAGACGAGGTACATGGACCTGTCATTGAACAGGCGGCAAAGGTCGTTGATCTCGTCTATACAAAATACCTCAAGGCACTGATTACCTATGAGGGAATTACACGGGTTGAGCGGTTCATGTTCAGTAGGGAGGCGTTCAGGGAGATTGTGCTAAACGCCATCGTTCACAAGGACTATTCCAGCTGCAATCCAATACAGATCAGTGTCTATCCAGACAAGATATACGTATGGAATAATGGCAATATGCCGAAGAACCTCAATTCTGCCGAGAAACTGTTCGGCAAGCATTCGTCTGATCCGTTCAATCCCAACCTCGCACAGGTGTTTTTCAAGAGTGGCCTGATCGAGGCATGGGGACGCGGCTTCGACAAGATTAGGAGGGGATGCGAAGAATACGGAGGAGAACTGCCGGGTTATGAAATCTCTGAAAACGGCATCATGGTTCTCTGCAAAGCGTGTCCGTCTTATCTCGAACTTCTTAAAAGCGGTGTAGAGCCCACCGACGGCAGAAAGGGTAAAGGTGAGGTGAGTCGTGAGGACAATGCGGACAATCGTGAGGACAATGCGGACAATCTAACGTTGGTAATGAACGCCATAATGCGCAATCCGCGTCTGACTGTAAGGCAATTAGCAACAGAGTTGCCGATTTCCAAGGCAACTGTTGAAAGGGCGCTGAAAGTACTTCAGAAAGTTGGCAAGCTTCGTCGTGTCGGCGGCACGCGCGGCTCATGGGTGGTTTTGAAATGAAATGGGATGATAGAGGGACTGGCGGAAGAGTGATATAATATGGTGCGGAGAAAACGATGAAAGCTGAAGAACTGAAGACGTTATTACACTCGCTTCTTTCCAATTGGGAGGATGAGGTTGTTGAGTTCAAGCGCGGCGGGAAAGGATTCTCGACCGGCGAGATAGGCGAGTATTTCTCTGCGCTTGCGAACGAGGCAAACCTGCGGTGTCTGCCGCAGGCATGGCTGGTGTTCGGCGTGGACAACAAGACGCACAAGGTGATCGGGACGGTAGAACAGTACCGCCGAATCTTCATTGATTTTCTTAGAAGGTTCCCAGGAATTACAAGGAAGAAAATCAATGAATTTATGATGGAAGAAATACGGGGAGATTTAACCGAAAAACAGAAGTACGACAAAATATCAAATTTGATGACGAGATTGCGCAGGAACGGAAAGATTGTGAATAAGGGAAGTGATAAAGAGCCAAGGTGGTTTTACATTGACTAATCAGGAAACAGATGAAAAATCAATGTAAAAGTCAGTGTAAAAATTTTAAATCCGTGAGTGGAATCAATGAACGCTGAAGAGCATGAAAAGACTGTCACAAGGCATGAGATGCAGAAGACGGGACGATTCTGCGGGGCGTGATTGTTCCGTACCATGATCGCATGCAGGGTTTTGGGCGGTTTGTTTTGTGCCTTTTACAACGGGCGGGACGCCCGTTGTGACAGTTGCGGGCGAGACGCCCGCCACCCCGATAAAGGGCGAGATGCCTGGTGTCCCTGTTACGCCGCCAAGATGGCGGCGTTCCCAGTCAGGTCACGACAAGCGCGGCCCCTCCCGTGGCGGCGGTCGCGGGGCGACCGCCCTACCTGGCGAAGCGGATGTTCTTTGCGCGGTACGTCACATATTCGAATAAGTGAAGTAGCGCGTGATCAGCCCGAGGGGGGTGATTGTTCCGCACCGTAATCGCACGCGGTTTTTGGTTTCGGGGAGGTTTTGTTTGCGTCCGGCGGTGGGGTGTGATAGAATGTGCAGCGTCGAATAGGAGTGGCAGATGGTAGAAGACGAAAGTAAGATCATCCTTTATACGACTGACGACGGGAAGTCGCAGGTTTCGCTCATGTCGCGGGATGGGCGCATTTGGCTGAATCAAAAGCAGATGGCGGAGCTGTTTGCAGTTACAAAGATGAACATAAGTTTGCATATTGCAAACATTTTGAAAGAAAAAGAGTTAGAGGAATCAGTTGTAAAGTCTTACTTTACAACTGCCGCAGACGGCAAGCGGTACAATGTCATTTACTATGCGTTGGAAATGATTCTTGCCGTTGGGTTTCGGGTTCGGGGCGTTCGCGGGACGCAGTTCCGGCAGTGGGCGAATGCGCATTTGAGCGAGTACCTTGTAAAGGGGTTCACGATTGACGATGCACGGCTCAAGAATCCTGATGGCCGCCCCGACTATTTCGATGAACTGCTTGCCCGCATCCGCGACATTCGGGCATCCGAGAAGCGTTTCTATCAGAAGGTGCGTGACCTTTTTGCCCTGTCGAGCGACTATCGCGGCAACGAGGCGCGGACAAATCAGTTCTATGCGGAGGTGCAGAACAAGCTTCTGTATGCCGCCACGGGGCATACGGCGGCGGAACTTGTCGTGGAACGGTCTGATCCCAACAAGCCGAACATGGGGCTTACGACTTGGAAGGGCGGCATTGTGAGGAAGGAGGATGTGATAATCGCGAAGAACTATCTTTCCTCCGACGAGATAGACACACTGAACAGAATCACGACGATCTTCCTTGAAACCGCTGAGTTGCGCGTCAGGCGGCGCATGGACTTAACGTTGCCGTTCTGGGTCGAGGCTGTGGACAGGATGCTTGCCGCGAATTTCTTTGAAGTGCTTCATGGCCCAGGAACGATAAGCCATGAAG
The DNA here is from genome assembly GCA_902802945.1 of uncultured bacterium. Taxonomy (GTDB): domain Bacteria; phylum Verrucomicrobiota; class Kiritimatiellia; order RFP12; family UBA1067; genus RUG572. The sequence goes on from CADCOC010000132.1 coordinate 9,820, forward strand.
AAGCGGTCGCTGTTTCCGCAGAAAGGTACGAGGCGTTTGATGGCATTCGTCGCAAGGAGGAGGCGCGGCTTGCAGACGAGGCGGACATGGAGGAGTTGCGGAGGATTGAGGATGAGGCCAAGCGACGTGGTAAGGATGGAGAAGGGAAATGATAGCTGAAGAACGTGAAAAGATTGCCGCAGTATAATAGCGCGTGATCAGCCCGAGGGATGTGATAGTTCCGCACCGTAATCGCACGCGGGGTTTGGGTGGTTTGCTTTGTGCCTTTTCCAACGGGCAAGATACCCGTTGTACCAGTTGCGGGCGGGACGCCCGCCACCCCGATAACGGGCAAGATGCCCGTTGTGCCAGTTGCGGGCGAGACGCCCGCCACCCCGATAACGGGCAAGATGCCCGTTGGCCCAGTTGCACCGCCGAGACGGCGGCTTTCCCAGTTAAGCGGCTGATCCGCAGGGGATGTTGGTTCTGAACGCGTCGTAGTTCCGCGTGTCGCCGGGGCGGCAGAAGACGGCGAACTCGATGACCTTGAAGCGGGTGCGGTAGCGCGGCACGACGGTGGCCGCAGCGGCGGCCACGACGCGCGGGTCGTTGCGAAACGCGCCGCAGCCGAACGCGCCGAGGATCACGGCTTCTTCACCGTTCGCCGCCGCGATGTCGAGGATGCGCGCGAGGCGGCGTTCGTGGAGCGCGCGGAGCTTGTCCGGGGGCAGTTCGATGCGTCTGTCGCCGTCGCCGGATGCTCGCGGAGGTTCGGCGCCGCGCAGGAGATGACATCCACCTCGTACCAGTCGGATTCGGGAAGCGTTGTCGGAAACGCCGTGTCGCCCTTGAACACCGTCACGCTCGGCGTGTAGATGGCGTCGTCGTTGTGGATGGGGTCGCGCGCGGCGCGGTGCGGCGAATAGAACCCGCTCCACATCTCGTTCGTGTTCAGGTTGAAGTAGAGCGTCGAGCAGCGGCACAGCGCCTCCTCTTGCGCGCTCGACCCGTTGACGACCCCGCCGCCGGGATTGCTGGCGGACGCGAAGTTGAGCACGCACGTCTTCATCGTCCGCGCGTAGGCGGAAGCCGCCTCGAACGAGCGTTTCGTCGAGACGACAAGCCGTCCTTCGGCGGCGTCGCCGCACGGAGGAACGTTCACCGCGTCGCCCTCCAGGATCAGCCGCTGGCCGGCGCGCGAACGGGCGATGGATTCCTTCAGGCGCGGATGCGTCCGGCACATCTTTTCCGTATCGCGGAATATCGCTGCATTTTCTTCTCTTCCCATGATCAGGACTCCATGATGTCTTCAAGATGATTTTGGTGTAAAAGTGTATCACTACGGTGATACGGCGTCAATGTGGAAGTGGAAGGACAGAGGGCGCAGGAGCGACCCTCCCGGCAAACACATCGCCGTTTGTACCCACTAGGGTAGAGCGGAGGGGCGGGGAAATTGGTAAACTAACCGCGATGTTGGACTTCATAGAAAGAAAAAAGGCATTCGTCCTTGTCGCGCTGCTCGCCGCGTCTGCCGCCGGTGCGAATGAGCTGGTTTCATACCAGCTCGCCGCCGGCTTGCCGCTGAAGCACGATGGGTACATCGTGGAGAGGCGGGGAACGGGGAATGGGGAACGGGTAAGGTTTGTCGTCAAGGCGCAGACTGCGCGGGCGTTCCTTTACGCGAATTACGAGTCGAACCGCTGGATGAACGCCAGGAGTTACCCGTTCGTGCGCGATCCGCATTTCAAGACACGTGCGCTGGACGTGAGCCGTTCGCCGGAGCCGCTGCGCGACTGGATCGCGGCGACCGGCGCGAATACTGTCTATTTCAAGCGAGGACGCCCGAATGCGAGGCGACTCCGCGAATGTGCGGCACTTGGCGTGGATGCGTATTCGTTCCTGTACGGATGCGACGCCGCGAAGTGGAACCGCGCGCGGTACGAAGAGTTCGTCGCGGCGCACCCGTCCGCGAAGGGCGTGTCGTCGGAGAAGTCGTGGGAGAAGGGGACGCTTTGTCCGAGCGACGCCGCGACGGCCGCATTCTTCGGCGAAGCCGTGCGCGAGATCGCCGTGCCGGAGGTGGCCGGCGTCGTCGTCTGTCTGTGGGACTACTACGGACTCAACTGTGTCTGCGACCGGTGCAAGGCGAACGGATTCGCGGGAAACTGGGGGCGTCAGGTCGCGTTCGCGGTCAAGGCGTGGGAAGACGCGTTGAAGCCGCTCAAGAAGAAACTCATCGTCCGCACCTGGTCGAGCGGCGCGTCCCACTGGCTTGGAGACGAGTGGGTCCATGCGCCGGGCTACGGCGGACCGAGCGGCGAGCCGCTTTCCGTGTGGGGTGAGGCGATGCGCACGGCGGGGACGGGCGTTCTCTTCCAGACGAAGGTCTACAACGCCGACTGCCAGCCGAATCCGCCGTTCTCCGCGCTCCTGCAGGTCGCGCCGCGCCGCGATATCGCCGAATGGCAGATCACCGGGCAGACCGTCGGCAGGCAGTACTTCCCCGCGCCGGTCGTCGCGCAGACGGCGCGGCAGTTCGCGCGCGTGAAGGATCTCGTGTCGCCGGAAGGCGGCGTGATGCTCTATGCGGGCACGTACAAGCGGGACGGATATGCGGCGCTTTCCGACCGGCTCAACTCCGTGGACCTCCATGTCTGGCGGCAGCTTTCGTGGAATCCCGGCGAAGACGTGGACGCGCTTTGGCGCGAGTGGGCGGAGTCGCTGTACGGCGGCGACTGGAAGGCGGTTGTCAATGCGCTGAAGGCGGCCGAGGTCGCGTCCGTCGCGTCGTTCTCTCCGCTTGGGCTGGGCGCGCCGACGGAGTCCGGCTTCGCGAAGAACGTCGCGCGCCGGGAATCGCTTCTCAGGTACACGAACCGGTATTTCCTGCCAGAGGGGAAGTCCGCGCTGGAGCCGACGCAGGAGAACGTGGCGCGCGTCATCGCGCAGAAGGACGCCGCAATCGCCGCGCTGGACGCCGCGGTCGCCGGGCTCGGGAAGGACGTTGTGGCGGACGCGGACCTCGTGCGGTTCGGATGGCTTCGGTCGCATCTGGTCGCTTCGCGCGAGCTCGACGCGAACCTGTGGCGGCTGCGGCTTTTGAAGCGCGAACTGCGGCATCTATTCGGCAAAGACGCTTCAGAGGTATCTGCATCCGAAGCCGAAGCCGCGAATCAACTACTACGCGACGCTCCGCTTCGGAGTCTGGTGGATGGGCGACCTCACGCGCAGCGCGTACTCCGGGGGCGACATCATCTACGGTTATTCGGTCAAGGACCGTCAGGTGCGCGTGCAGTGGAACGGCGGCGGCGAGACCGACTCGAACCACGGATCAAAGGGCGCGCCGTGTCTTGCGGCGGACATTCTCGGCGACTGGCGCGAGGAACTGTTCCTCCGTCGCAAAGACAACCGCGCGATACGCGTCTACCTCACCCCGGAGCCGACGCGGCACAGGTTCCACACGTTCATGGAAGACCCTGTCTACCGGTGGAGCGTCGCGACGCAGAACAACGGGTACAACGTACCCGCCGAGCCGGGCTTCTACTTCGGCCCCGAATTGCTGGATTCCGCCGCGACGTTCAGGGGAACAAGGCTGAGACGCGACAATCAAGTAAGAGGCAAAGTCTTACACGGGCATTGACACGTCCGCACGGGTTTAGTAAAATACGTGCGAACTTAAGACGGCAAAGGCCGTGTAGGAGGCGAAGATGAGCATCACGTTGTCAATACCCCCTGCAATCGTGCAGGAGGTCAGGGAATGGGCCGAGGCAAACGGCACCAGCCTGAACCAGTATGTCCGCGACTGTCTCGCGGCAAAGGCGCAAGAAATAGAACAGCAGCGGTCGGCGCGTGCCGACCGGTTTCTGGCGTTCGCGCGGGCAAATCTTGCGCACGCGCCGAAGGGGTGGCGCTTCAACCGGCAGCGCGACGGAGAGCGCAATTTGGAGGCGTTCGGATGAGGTTCTTCGATACGAACATTCTCCTGTATTCGGCGACGGATCAGGATCCCCGTAAAGGCGATATTGCGCGTGAACTAATTGCCCATGCGATTACCGTCAACCATGACGGCTGCATCTCCACTCAGGTACTGGGCGAGTTTGCGAATGTCATGATAGGCAAGCTGCAGCAAACTCAGGAGACGGTAGATGGCTATCTCGACTACTTCCGCGACCTCCTCAAGACGGACGTGACGATCGACCTTGTGCGGCATGCGATAGACGTGAAGGAAGAGTACGGGATTCAGTTCTACGATGCGTTGATCGTGTCCACCGCCGAGAAGCTTGGCTGTACGGAGATCGTCAGCGAGGATCTCAATCCCGACCAGACCTATCGCGGCATGGCGGTGGTCAATCCGTTTTGACGGGAATCATGCAAGGACATAAGATGCGAGCAAAAATACAGATTGCTGTTGCCGGGTTTGCGGTGGCGTTCGCGTGGACGGGTCTTGCTGGATCGGTCCCTCCTGGAAAAGCCCCTCCAGAGAAGGTCCAGCTTTGGGCCAACGGTCCCTTCTGGGCTACAAAGAACATTGGCGCGGCGAAGCCAGAGGACTTCGGACTCCATTTCTGGTGGGGCGATACCGTTGGCCACAAACGGTCGGGCGTCAGCTTTGACTTTTCGTTCTGTCCAGAGAACGTGCCGACCTTCGGCAAGAACAAGGCGGCCCTGTCGAAAGAAGGGTGGGTCACGGCGCAGGGCGTCCTCGCGCCGGGACACGACGCGGCGCGTGCGCTGTGGGGCGGCAACTGGAGGATGCCGACCAAGCAGGAGCTGGATGACCTCAGCGCCAAGTGCGACTGGAACTGGACGACAATGAACGGCGTGTACGGATGCGTCGTCCGCGGCAGGGGCGCCTATGCCTCGGCGAGCATCTTCCTTCCCGCCGCAGGAGACGGCAACGGGGCTTTCCTCGACGAATCCAACACGTACGGCTACTACTGGTCGTCCGTTCCCGACGCCGACAGGAACCACGCCTGGTATCTCGGTTTCACGTCGGGCGACCACTACACGTACGGCAAGGGCCGTGACTACGGAAGGTCAATTCGTCCGGTCCAGGGGCCGGAGCCGACAATGCGCGGCAAGCTCCTTTCCGGCGCGTACGGTGCCTTCGACGAAGTGGTGTTCGCCACGCGCTCGGCCGGTGTGGATCCGCACTGGTACGCGAACATCTCGTACTACTGCGAGTCCACCAACGCCCCGGTCTACGGCAAGGAAGGGCGGCTCCTCGCGTACAACCTGAAGACCGGGAAGTTCCGTACGTTGCTCGCGGACAAGGCCGGCGGCGTGCGCGACCCGTGCGTCCACTACGACGGACGGACGATCCTCTTCTCGTACCGTCCCGGCGGCACGGGCGCCTACCACCTCTACACGATCAACGCCGACGGTTCAAATCTCCGCCAGCTGACGTTCGGCGAGTACGACGACTTCGAGCCCGCGTGGCTGCCGGACGGCGACATCGTGTTCGTGTCCACGCGCTGCCGTCGCTGGGTGAACTGCTGGATGACGCAGGTGGCCACGATCTACCGGATGAAGCCCGACGGCTCCGGCATTCGGATGCTGTCCGCAAATACAGAACACGACAACACGCCGTGGGTCCTGCCCGACGGACGCATCCTCTACATGCGCTGGGAATACGTGGACCGCCGCCAAATCTCGTTCCACCACCTGTGGACGATGAACCCCGACGGAACGCAGCACCAGGTCTATCAGGGCAACACCTACCCCGGCAGCGTGTACATCGACGCGAAGCCGATTCCCGGTACCACGGAGGTGGTACTCATCGATTCGCCCGGACACGGCCGCCGCGACCACGGCGGAAATCTAAGCGTACTTTCCGTGAAGGGCAGCCCGGACGACCGGTCCAACGTGAAGACTGTGCTGAAGGGCTCGTTCTACGACCCGTGGGCGTTCGGGCGTGACTTGTTCATGTTCTCGGACGGAAAGAGCGTGCTGCTGTGCGACCGCGCCGGGCGCAAGGAAGTGCTGTTCCGTCTGCCGGCGGAGTTTGGCGGCGCCACTCCCGGCGTGATGCTCTACGAGCCGCGTCCGGTGATGTCGCACGCACGCGAGCGGGTGCTTGCCGACCGGACCGACCTTTCGTCCAAGACGGGCGAGTTCTACCTCGAGAACGTTTTGGAGAGCCGCAGCATGAAGGGCGTCAAGCCGGGCGAGGTGAAGCGGCTCATGGTGTTCGAGCTGCTCCCCAAGCCCGTGAACTTCTCGGGCGGCATGGAGCCGCTCACGTTCCGCGGGTCGTTCTCGCTTCCGCGTCTGCTTGGCTGGGTGCCGGTGGAGGCGGACGGCAGCGCCTACTTCACGGCTCCTGCGTTGAAGGCGCTCTTTTTCGTGGCCGTTGACGCCGACGGTCGGGCGGTGAAGCGCATGCAGAGCTTCACGCAGGTGATGCCGGGCGAACGACAGGGATGCGTGGGCTGCCACGAGCGCAAGACGGTGAACACCGTGCGCCGCGTGAAGCCCGTCTCGATGGCGCTCGCGCGCAAGCCGAGCGCAATCGACCCGGAGGGGCGTCTCTTCGACGTGGCCGACTTCCCGCGCGACGTACAGCCGATCCTCGACCACGCATGCGTGAAGTGCCACAATCCGGACGTGCGCAAGGGCGGACTCGACCTCTGCGGCGACCGCGGGCCGATGTATTCCATGGGGTATCTCGGACTGATTCTGTGGGGACAGGTTCTCGACGGCAGGAACCTGACGGACAGCGACTGGCCGCCGTATGCGCGTGGGAGCGGGGGAAGTCCGCTCATGCGCAAAATCGACGGTTCCCACCACGGCGTGAAGGTGAGCGAGCGCGACCGCAGGATGATCATGCAGTGGCTCGACGCCTCGGCTCCTTACGCGGGCACCTACGCGGCGCTCGGCTGCGGTTTCGTTGGCGGCCACAAGTCGCGCCATCCGTACAACTCCACCTGGGGCAGGCCGCCCAATGTGCCTGCGCACCAGACGGTCAAGAGCCACTGCGCGGCATGCCATACGACGCCGCATACGGTGAACGACGGCACGCCCATACGTTTCCATGGGAAGAACGACCCGCGCAACGGCAGGGCGGGGCGGTTCTCACGGCAGCTCATCTTCAATCTGACGCGTCCGGAGAAATCGATGTATCTCATGGCTCCGCTCGCGAAGGAGGCTGGTGGCCTTGGACTCTGTACGAATGCGCAGGGGAAGGCGGTGTTTGCCACGAAAGAAGATCCCGGCTACGCGAAGCTGCTTGCCGTGGTGGAGGACGCGAAGTCGATGCTCGACGCCGACCCGCGCTTCGACATGCCGAAGTTCTGTCCCAATCCGGAATACATCCGCGAGATGAAGCGCTACGGCATCTTGCCGAAGGACGTCGATCCCTCTCGGCAGCGCATCGACCCCTACGCGACCGACAGGCGCTACTGGGCGCTGGACTGGACGGACCTCAAGTGAAGTCCGCGTTCCACGCGCAGAGTGCCCAGAATGGTATGTGCCTCCGGCGGGATGCCAGACGTCCTTCAGCGTATAGGGATGAGGGTCTTGGCACAAAAATGTACTTTTTCAGTTTTTGTGCCGAGGCCATTGCACAGTTTAGATAAATATGATACAATCATCGCGTTTCGTCATTTAAGAAAGATGCTAAAATGTTTGTTGGGCGTGAAAACGAACTGGAGTCGTTA
>CADCOC010000133.1 GCA_902802945.1 uncultured bacterium
GCGCCCACACGCGCCGTTTTAGCGCGGTTGTAGGCGGTTTTATGGAGGGTGGCGTTCATGTTTTACAGTGCCTTGATTTCGCCGGCGGCGAGGCCGGTGAGTTCGGCGATGTCATCGGCGGAAAAGCCTTTGGCCTTCATCTTGCGGGCGGACTGCCGCAATTTTTCTGTCGCCTCGTCGGCGCGCGCATTTGCCGCGTCGCGCTCGGCAATAGCCTTATCCATGTAGGCTTGTTTCGTTGCCTCAATACTGACGCGATCCCAAAAGCCTTCGTAGGCGGCTCTTTCCGCATCGTTGAGCCCGGACTCCCTCACGATCTCCAGTGCCTCACCCGTCTGCGGATTGTCGAGAAGGTCTTGCGACACGTCGTCTGCGCCGTCGCGGTCGATTTCCGTCAGGAAGCGAAGCCACAAGACTTGCATCTTCTTCTCGGTGAGGTTCTTCGCCTTGAACTTCGGAAGCTCCACAAAGACGATGTGCAGTCCGTCCAGCACCTTTTGGGAATCAAGGTCGTGCACAAGGTGGTAGTAGTGGTAGTACCCATCCATGTCCGGCAAAAACGTGTGGTTCACCAGATTGAGGGAATAGACAGGCTGGAGCAGCTGGTAATCGTCGCCTTTCGGCAGCTGCCTGACGTACGCCTTTGAAGCATTGAGCAGCACTCTCTGCATGAAGTCGGGGAACCATTCCATCTGCATCTCGACGATGAACTTGCGTCCGCCGGTCTCCTCGCAACGGACATCGACGATGGAGTTCTTACCGAACGGAGTCTCCGGCACCATCTCCGACGTCATGTATTCTATCGTCTCGATTTGCTTGCCTGGGTCAAGCGGCAACAAGGCATTAAGGAGGCTTATGACGAGATTCTTGTGCTCGCCAAAAACCTTCTTGAAGGTCACATCCGCCTTTGGATCTAGGTATTTTGCCATGTTCTTTGTCTCCTTCCCGTTCAAGTGCATAATTCACACAAAAGAAAGTGGCATTATTCTATCATATTTTACGATTGTAAGTCAATCGCCGCGAATCGCGCAAAAATTTAAACCCCTGCGGGGACTGTCCCCGCAGGCTTTGTAGAACGGGTTGCCAGCCCGTTCACTGCAACGGGCAAGTTGCCCGGCGGTAGGGTTGCGTCCATGCCACCTTGACGAGAGGATGCATCCTGTCTTTGGCGTACGGATACGTGGTCGCCTCGTCAGACTCCACCCGCGCGCGGACGTACAGGTCGTCGTCAGCAAGCCTGTAGCTCGCGAACACAGGTTCGCCTTTGCCGAACGACACCGTCTTTGCGACCGCGCCAACGCCATCCGAATAGACCGGCACGCGCCGGGCCGTCTCCTTGCCACCTTTCGCGGGGATCTCGACCGTCTTCACAGGATCGACCTTGACGCCGCGCTTCGTGGTTATGAACCTCACCTTGTACGCCACGCCTGGCTTTGCCGGCACGGCGACGGACAGCGTTCCCGTGGCGCGGTCAAATGCGACGTCCTCAATGTCGACTCCGCTCGCCGCATAGAAGTCGCCCCTCTCCATGGCCGCGAACAGCGCGTCCTGGGTGAGCGCGCCGGAACGGACCCCGATCCACGCATCGCCGAAGATCAGGGGCTTGTGGCTGGTGCCGCTTCCGGGGTAGAAGTGCGTATCCTCCGTGGCGATTCCATAGAGCAGCGGCTCCCCGCGAAGACAGCGCTCCGCGTTCACGGCATCCCAGAAGCGGTCGATGTTGAACCCGTCCCTCGGCATCGGATCATCCACCGTCCAGGTCGAGGCGTTGTTGCAGACCTCGAAGAAGCGCACGTCCGGGTTGGCGAGAACGTCCTCCGGCAAAACGTCGTAGTATCTCCAGTGCGGATGGTTGACGAAGAACACGTGAGGCGCGTTCCCCTTCGCCTTCGCAAGCGCGTCCACCTGATCCTTCGCCTCGCGCATCACCTCGGGTTTCGTCTTGCCGCGTATCGCCTGGACGAGCGACGCATTCCTGTAGCGCGGTATCACCTCGTCGAGCCCGACGCAGTTCATGTGCAGGTCGCACCGCATGCCGTCCGCGCCCACGACGTACGTCGTAATCTCGCAACCCGGCATGAAGAGAAACTTTCCCGGCTCGTTGAAGCGCGCGGCGATCTCCGCCATCGTGCTCATCCGCACCTCGGGCTTGCCGTTCCGCATGCGCCATTTCGCATCCGGGAAGGCGGATTTGAACGCATCAAAGACCGACGGTTCCACCGTCTTCGGCGGCCACGTGCCGTCAAGCGGAGCCACCCGGATCCAGCGGTCGGGATCGGCTCCGATGCGGTTGTGGTCCGTTATCGAGAAGAAGTCGTAGCCGCTGTTCTTGTAGACGGCAACGGCCTGTTCAGGCAGGGCATAACCATCCGACCAACACGTATGGGCGTGGATCATGCCCTTGTACCAGCGACGGCCGCCGCCGATTCGCGGCGGCATTGCGCAGCCGGCAGTCGCGCCGGCGGCAAGTGCGATGAAGTTTTTTCTCGTGATTTTCATTTTCCCTACTTTCTCGTATTGATGTTTCGGTCGCTCGCGATCAGGAGCCGGACGTCGCAACCGCGATGCGCTTGAACTGGAGGCGCCAGGCTCTGGGCTCGTCGGCGGCAGGCGCGCCGAGTTCGGTGGCGCGCACGCGCAGCGCCTTCACCTTCGGATAGCCGATCACCGTGTAGAAGTCAACAACGAAGGACTTGCCTTGCTTCGGCGGCGTTACGTCCGCATACGTCTTGAGAACGCGCCACGCACCCGAACCATCCATGCCCTCCACCACGAACGCGCGCGGAAACCCTGCCGTGCCGCCGAGCGAGTCGCGGTCGTCCCGAGCCCATAGCTCAAGTTTTTCCACGCTCTTCACCGCGCCAAGTTCGACCATCAGCCATTCCTCCGCCTTCGCGCTGTCGTGCGCCTTGCTGCTCCAGCCCTTGGACCTGTCCTTCTGGATCGGCTCGGCAAGGTTGCGCAGGCTCCATGCCGGACGCGCCTCGTGGGAAGACGACGCCGAGAAGCGCAGATGGCCCTTCGCATTGATGTACACAGCATCCTTCACCGGGTCTGCAAGCGCCTCGGGTTTCACGTTCTTCGCGACGATCATGTAGTCGCCGGCAGAAAGAGCGCCAAGCTCCGCCGTCTCCCTGCCATTGACCGTCACGCGCTCGCACTGCGGCAGAACGACCGATCCAACCGTCCCATGCGGGAACGACAGCGTCACGACCAGATCGCCGTCTTTCATCATCCAGTTGGCGGATATTGTGCCATGCGGCGTGGGAACGCGTCCCTTGGCCGATGAAATCGAGGCGCATGGACGCGGACGCATCTTGAACCTCGCATACCCAGGCGCTGTCGGCTTCACTCCCAGCACCTCCGCAGAAAGAATTCCCGCGATGGCCGTATCGGGATGCGATTCGTCGCCCCACCCTCTTCGATGCAGCCCCATGCACTCGGTGGTCGTTTTCGCCCCTTTCCACTTCGGGCTGAGCAGCTTGTACCAGTTGTGCGCCTTGATCGCCTTGAGCCCGCGGTCCATGAATCCGTACTCCATCAACCCGCGCACCGCGAGCGCCTGGAACTTGCCATGCCCCGTGCGCTTCAGATGCGGCGCGATGCGCAGCGCCTCCTCGCGCGTCGCGAAATGCGTGGCGAGGGCGAGGGCGTTTGCCTCAAAACCAAAACCGTGGTTCTTGTCGGAAAGCTCGAAGAAGCCCTCGTCGTCGTTCCAGAAGCGCGTGCGGATCGCCTTCCAGAGTTTCTCGCTCCACTTCTCGAAGCGGGACGTTCCGTCCTTGTCGCCAAACGCGCATGCCATCGCCGCCGCGTCCTTGCAGCATTTCCAGAGAAGAATGTCCATGTACGCACGGTGAGAGGTGTCGCCGAGGTTGAGGTTGCAGGCGTGCTTGGAGGTCTCGGCGCGCTGGACGAACGTGCCGTCATCCTCGGTGTGCGCGGCGAGATAGTCCATCAGCTTCACCACATTCGGATAGAGCTCGCCCGTCGTTTTGGCATCGCCGGAGTAGAGGAAGTAGTCGAACAGCACGGGCACGAACCATGCGGCGAATTCGTCTGAGGGGAACGGTCCCCACTCGCCCTTTGCAGGGGACGTGGCGCGTTCGGCGTAAGGACACGCCTGCACGTACCCTTCAGGCGTCTGGTTGAAGCCGAGAAGCTTCACCGACCCGCGCATGTACGGCTCGTCGCCCGGGTTGAACGAATAGAAGATGTTTCGTTCCGCCCACCAGAGGTCGCCGCTCCAGATCAACCTGTCGCGCTTCGCGCCGTCGGCCACGTACGGGAGAGTGCGCGCGAATTCCCAGTTGTCCAGCGAATGCGGATCTGCGGCACTTGGCCCCCAGAGGTTGATCCTCGGGCCGATCTCCATGCCGACGATGACAGGCCAAGACTCCTTCTCGACGGAAAGGCCGACAGTCTCGCCCTTCTTAATCGGCACTGAGACGGTCTTTATCTCGTTCGTGGAATCCTGCACCACCTCGGTGCGCCTGCCGCCGACAATGACGGCGAAGCGTCCCTGCGGAAAATGCGGGTTTGCGTCAAACTCATACGTGATTTTCAACATGCCGTCGACGGACGACTGAATGCGGTAGCGTCCATCGCCAGTCGCAGCCTCGAGCTTGCGCGGCAGAAGACGTCCACCCACGCACTTCCATGCGTCGTGGTTCGGGAAGGCGGCGATCTGGCACGTCCAGGCGCTGATCTGCCAAAGCCTGTCGAGACGCGGATCGGAGCAGCTGAAGGACCCTTGGAACTTCCCATCGCGAAAAACCTCGGCGTTCTCGATCTTGAACGACGAGAGCGTCACCTCGGTACCGGGCGTGTCGAGCTGAATGCGCGCATAGCGCTGCTGACCTTGGATGAGAGGCGCGACAAAACGTCCCGTACGGCAGATGCGGTAGATCTCGTGGCGGTTGATGTTGCCGGGAAGCGCGGGGATGTCGAACGTAGGGCCGAGGTACCGTGCGCTGGTCTCGCGCGAGAAACAGCCCTTCTCGCCGAGGCCGTCGGGATGGTTCGCGTACGCAACGCGCATCACGGGACTGCCCTTTGCGGACGCGACGTCGAACACGGCATAGCCACCCGTGCTGGCTTCGCCGAAGTCGAGACGCAGCACCTGCGGTTTGCCGCCTGCTGGATATGAAAGCGTCAACGGGAAATGCACGTTGTCGGGATACGCGCAGGAATAGTCGTCCGTGTGCGCCGCAAATACCCGCGCGGCGCCGGTGGGAGACATTCGGTGGCACCGGGCGACGAATCCGCCGCCGGGGGCCATGTGAAGCGGAATCTTCTCCCCGGCCCTGACCTTCCGCGTTTCGTGGACGTACCTCTGCGCGTCCTCCTTTGCGTCGCCCGCGTCGCGGAAGATTTCAATCGTCCACTCGCCCGTGCCGAGGAACGACGTGTCGAGCGTGCAGTCGCGCGCCTCGGCGGTGGTAATGCCACCCGCGTACCACGCGCCGTCCCGCGTCTCGCGCGCCGCGACGAACATCGTGTCCGGCGTGCCGGCAAGGCCGACGGTGTTCTTCCACACGGTCGGGATCTTCGCCATGAACGAAAAGCATTCCCTGTTCTTCTCGTAGTTCGTGGGCGAGTCGCAGAGCATCTGCAAGGGCGCTTCGTAAAGAACGACCTGCGCCATCTGGCGACAACGCGTGCCGAGCGTACCGGGCTGGTTGCGTTTGTCCCTTGGACGGAAGCCCGAGCCGATGCCGTGGTTGTTCATCGCGCCCGGCGTGTAGTCCATCGGCCCCGCCGTCATGCGCAAATAGCACGCCGCCACGTCGCTGAACATCGTTCCCTTCTCGTCGAGCTTGTACAGACCCGGCAGCATCCACTCCTGTCCGTGGATTCCCTCGTAGTTGAGCACGTTCGGATAGCGGCGGTGGAGGCCCGTCGGACGAGACGCGCCATGGTACTCCACGTGCATCCTGTTCCGCGCGCACGCGGCGGCAAACTTCTCCATGAAGCGAGCGACGTCCGCGTCGCCCCGGTCGAGGAAATCGACCTTGAAGCCCTTGATGCCCGCCTTCGCGAAGTGGGACGCCACGCGCTCCTCATCGCCGTACACCTGGTGGAACGCCATCCAGTGCCAGAGATCGACGCCCCTCTCCCGCGCGTACTTGACGAGATGATCCACATCGACTGTGGGACACGGCTTCCAGATGTTGAACCCGAACCGGACTTCGTAGCCGTACCAGTCCAGCACCACGTACTCAAGCCCGTTCTTCGCCGCGAAATCGATGAAGTGCTCGTATCCCTTCGTGTCGCACGGCTTGCCGCCGTCGAATCCGTTCCACCAGTCCCACGCCACCTTCCCCGGTCGCACCCACGAGAAGTCCGCATCCTTGTCCTGCGCGGGCGCGAGCGCCCACACGATGTCCGCCTCGCAGAACTTCGCCGGCGCGTCCGCAAGGATGAACACGCGCCACGGGAACGTCCGCGTTCCCTCCGTTTCCACAAGCCAGGTTTCGTGCTCCAGCACCTTGATCCCCGCGCCCCGCTTCTGGATGCGTTTCGGCGCGCCCGCGAACTTCGCCTCGAACGCCGCTCCCGTGCGCGAACCGAAGTACCAGATCGGGTAGTTGCGCACGTCGGACTCCGTGACGGATACGTACTTCCCGCCTGCCTCGTACGCGAACGGAAGGTAGACCATCATCTTCGAAAGGTCGATCTCACCCGCCTTGGACACGAACGGCACAGACTCTTCCTCGCCGAACGCCCGCGTCCGATACCCCCAGCACTTCGCGCCGGCGGAGGGAAGGTGCAGCGACGCCTTCTCGGCATCGACCCTCATCTTGCCGGACTTCTTCGTCTCGAAGCGGTATGCGACGCCGTCGTTGCGCGCGACAAGCCGCACGCCCCACGCGCCGAAGTCGACGAACGCCTCGTTCGCGGATAGATCGACCTTTGATTTTTTGTACACCGGTGCGTCAACCACACCGCTCCGCGTTCCCCTCTTCACGACGGGAGGGACGCGCTCCGTCGCGTCCGTGCCACCCAGTCGCGCACCGTCCACCGTCAGTCCGATTTCGGACTTCGCGACCACGGTCACGCCCTCGCGTACGACCTCGTATGCGAGCGGATTCGCATAGAGTCGAATCACGTTCTTGCCGTCCGGCGAGAACGTCTCACTCGCCCAGTTTTCCACACCTGCGGCCAAGGCGCCTCCTACCATGACGAGCGTTGCCGCGAACGTTCCTATCTCAATTTTCTTCATACTGCTAGACCTGCATGAAGCCGGACGCGCCAAAAGACGAAGATTTAACGTCATTTTCTCCTTTCTGTGACCGTCACTAGGTACGGAAGTATTCTTTCAGGATCTTCGGGCCAAGTTCGTCGATGAGTTCGTCTGTCAGCACCTTGACAACTGGCAGTCCGTTCTCACCGACAAGTTCGGGAACCTTCGCCCCCAGCTCGTGCGGGGCGTCGAAGTTCTGCATCACGCACTTCTTGCCGCGGAGCTCCGCCTTGACCGCGTCTGCGAGCTTTTTGTTCCAGCCAGACTCCTTCGAGCACCACTTCTCGCCCTCGAAGTCGATCAGAACCTCCATGAACTGGTGAACTGAATCATCGGGGAGGTCCGGGGCCTTGCCGTCGGCGATGAGGTTCAGCGCCCGCGCTTCTTCGGCGGAGACTGCCTTGGCCTTGGTCAGGTGTTCGCCCTCGAACATGACGAGATGCATTCCCTGGTCCTCAATGCAGGCGCCGGGGTTCTTGATGTGCTCGAAGAACTCATTCAGCTTGCCGGCATCTTCCGAGGCGAAGTAGAGGTCGATCGCCTTGGACACAAGCAGGCGCAGCGTGTCCGCGATGTACTTGCGCAGCGGCTGGATGTCCGGCGCCTCCCTAGGATTGAAAACGACCTTGTCGCCGTTCTCGTTGATGCGGGAGGCGCGTTCCAGATGGATGAATCCGCCGCCGATGGCGTGGGAGAGAATGTTGGTGTTGAAGTCGTACGTGCTCTCCAGGGGGACGTATCGGCCCTGCTTCGGGTCGTAGCACTCGAACTTGTGCATACCGGGCTTGAGCTTATCACCCAACTCGATAACCATGAATTGGTATTCCATGGTGTTGCGGAGCGCGGAGCGGTCGTCGTCGCCCTCCTCCAGTCGTTCCGTGTCGAGCTGGTTGGCGAGATAGTCGAGGCTAGTCCCGATGCGCGCGTAGAACTTCTGCACGTGCTCCGGGGCCTTGCGGATCTTGCCCTTGATGACGTCAAGCTTGTCGAAGTACGGATTGTAGATTTCCTTGCGCAGGCCAAACTGCGTCTTTACCGGGCCGGACTTGCCTGCGCTGGCGGTCTCGCCCGCACCAACGGACTTGTCGGCTTTCCCGGACTTGCCGCTTTTCGCAGACGTGGCGGAACTCCCTCCAAGCTCGCTTTCGGAATCCATCTCGGAACTGGACATCATGGCGTCGGACCTGCCGGTTGATATCGACGACGAACTCGTCGAACCCGGATTGAGTGCCGCCAACGTCACCTTGGAGATGATGGCCTTGATGCGGCGCGCCGTAAGCGGACGCCCGGAACAGACATAACCGTCGGCGTCGAGTTTGAAGTCGTCGCGCTTGAATTCCGCGCCGATCTTCCTTTCAATGGTGCGCAGGAACTCCCTGGTAAACCTCGCCTTGCCGTCATTGTCGGTCAACACCTGCATGTTGAATGCATTCGCGAGAGACCTCAGGAGTTCGGTGCGCATCTCGTTGTTCGCCGCCTTTTCGATTTTCGAGCGGCCGAGCGCGCTGAGGGCGCCTCCGTAATCTCCAACCTTCCTGATGGCGTCTTTGCCGTCTAGGTTCGCGATGCTGTCCGCAGTCCAGTCCTTCGCCGTACTGAACATGTTTAGAGCCGTTAGATTGATGTTGGCCATAGTTTTTTCTCCTTATAAGACTTCCTGCACTGTTTACAGGTTAGAACCGAGAAGGTTACAGAAATCCTAATACTTCCTCTTTTTCACCGACGCCCTTGTACCAGCGACGGCCGCCGCCGATTCGCTGTGGCATTGCATAGCCGGCAGTCGCGCCTGCGGTAAGTACAATGAAGTCTTTTCTCGTGATTTTCATTTTTCACAACTTTACCTCCTTTGGGAGCTGACCGTATTATACCATAACTGCCCCAATGAGCATAACCAAGTTTACCTATTCCCCATTTTCAGGAAAATGTCATGTATTTTTCACCGTCACTTGACATTGACTTGACAAATGGTTTTATGTTCTCTGATATACTACGCGCCGTCTGACAAAGCAGACTGATTGAACGCAAAAGGAGAAAAACATGAAAAGCAAAATACTCGCACTGACACTCGGCTGCGCTGTAGTCGCTTTCGGCGACTATGCGCACACGGTCGAATGCTCGCCACCGGCGCGCATATCGAGACGATACGCGGCGCCGGATACAGGCTAAAAGCCTGAATTAGATCCTCTTATTCCACCGTGATGGCGGCGTGGTAGCTCTGGAGGGAGCGCACCTCGCCCTTGCCCTCGCGGGCGGCCTTGATGCCCTCGCTCGCCGCGAGCGCGGCCGCGATGGTCGTGAGGTACGGCACGCGGTACTTGATCGCCGCACGGCGGATCGAGTTGTCGTCCGCGCGCGCGTCGCGGCGGTTCGACGGCGTGTTGAGGATGAGCGTGACCTCGCGGTTCTTGATGAGGTCGAGGACGTCCGGACGCCCCTGGCCGATCTTCGCGACCATCTTGGCGGGAACGCCCTTCTCCCACAGGAACTTGACCGTGCCCTCCGTGCCGACGATCTCGAAGCCGAGGTCGGCGAAGTTCTTCGCGGCCACTGCGGCGTCCTCCGGCTTCTCGCTGAGCGAGACGAGCATGCGGCCCGCCTGGATCGGGAGCGGCAGGCCCGCCGCCTCCTGGCTCTTGTAGTACGCGAGGCCGAACGTGTCCGCAAGGCCCAGCACCTCGCCCGTGGAGCGCATCTCCGGCCCGAGCACGGGATCCACCTCCGGGAACTTCTCGAACGGCAGCACGGCCTCCTTCACGCCGTGGTACGGGATGATCTTCTTCTTGTCGAGGCCGAGCGACTTCACGCTCTCGCCGAGCATGAGGCGCGTCGCGATGCGCGCCATCTGCGTGCCCGCCACCTTCGAGACGAGCGGGACGGTGCGCGACGCGCGCGGGTTCGCCTCGATCACGTACACCTTGCCGTCCTCGATCGCGAACTGCATGTTCATGAGGCCCACGACCTTCAGCTCGCTCGCGATGCGGCGCGTGTAGTCGAGGATCGTCGCCTTGTTCTCCTCGCTGATGGAGACCGGCGGCAGCACGCAGGCGGAGTCGCCCGAGTGGACGCCCGCGAGCTCCACGTGCTCCATGATCGCCGGGATGAACACGTCCGTGCCGTCCGAAAGCGCGTCCGCCTCGCACTCGAGCGCGTGGTGGAGGAAGCGGTCGAGGTAGAGCGGACGGTCCGGCGTCACGCCCACGGCCTTCGCGATGTACTCGCGGAGCATGATCTCGTCGTAGATCACCTCCATGCCGCGTCCGCCCAGCACGAACGACGGACGGATCACGATCGGGTAGCCGATCTCGGCCACGACCTTGAGCGCGCCGTCGAGGTCGCTCGCCATGCGGCTCTCCGGCATCGGGATGCCGAGGCGGTCCATGATGGAGTGGAAGAGGTCGCGGTCCTCGGCGGCGTCGATGGACTTGACGGACGTGCCGAGGATGCGGCAGCCCGCCGCCTCGAGTCCGGCCGCGATGTTGAGCGGCGTCTGCCCGCCGAACTGCACGATGATGCCCTCGGGCTTCTCGGCCTGGTAGATCTGCAGCACGTCCTCGAGCGTGACCGGCTCGAAGTAGAGCTTGTCCGACGTGTCGTAGTCCGTCGAGACCGTCTCCGGGTTGCAGTTGATCATGATCGTCTCGTACCCCGCCTCGCGCATGGCCATCGCGGCGTGCGTGCAGCAGTAGTCGAACTCGATGCCCTGGCCGATGCGGTTCGGGCCGCCGCCGAGGATGAGCACCTTCTTCTTGTTGTCCGAGACGGGCACCTCGCCGGGCTTGCCGTTGTAGGACGAGTAGTAGTACGCCTGGTTCTCGACGCCCGAGACCGGCACGGCGTGCCACGTCTCCACGCAGCCGAGCGCGGTGCGCTTCTCGCGGATGTCCTTCTCCGGCACCTTGAGGAGCTGGGAGAGGTACTTGTCGCTGAAGCCGTCCTTCTTCGCCTGCACGAGCAGGTCGTCCGGCGGCAGCGTGCCCTTGTACGAGAGGATCTTCTCCTCTTCCTCGACGAGCTCGCGCATCTGGTCCACGAAGTACGCCTTCACGCCCGTGAGGTTGAAGATCTGCTCGTCCGTGGCGCCCTTGCGGAGCGCCTCGTACATCTGGAAGTGGCGCTCGGAGTTCGGGATCGCGAGCATCTTGAGGAGTTCGTCGAGGCTCTTCTCGTGGAAGTCCTTCGCGAAGCCGAGGCCCGCGCGGCCCTTCTCGAGCGCGCGGATCGCCTTCTGGAGCGTCTCCTTGTACGTCTTGCCGATGGACATCACCTCGCCCACGGCCTTCATCTGCGTGCCGAGGTGGTCCTCCACCGCGCGGAACTTCTCGAACGCCCAGCGGGCGAACTTGAGGACGATGTAGTCGCCGCTCGGCGTGTACTTCTCCAAGGTCCCGTCGCGCCAGTACGGGATCTCGTCGAGCGTCATGCCCGCCGCGAGCTTGGCGGAGACGAGCGCGATCGGGAAGCCCGTCGCCTTCGAGGCGAGCGCGGACGAGCGCGAGGTGCGCGGGTTGATCTCGATGATCACGACGCGGCCCGTCTTCGGGTCGTGCGCGAACTGCACGTTCGTGCCGCCGATCACGCCGATCGCCTCCACGATCTTGAACGCGTCGCGCTGGAGGCGCTTCTCCAGCTCCTTGTCGATCGTGAGGAACGGCGCGGCGCAGTAGCTGTCGCCCGTGTGGACGCCCACCGCGTCGATGTTCTCGATGAAGCAGACGGCGATCATCTGGTTCTTGGAGTCGCGGACGACCTCCACCTCCAGCTCCTCCCAGTTGAGGATGGACTCCTCGATGAGGCACTGGTGCGTGAGCGAGGCGTCGAGGCCGCGCGCGCAGATCGTGCGCAGCTCCTCCACGTTGTAGCAGAAGCCGCCGCCCGCGCCGCCCATCGTGTAGGCGGGGCGCACGACCACGGGGTAGCCGATCTCCTTGTCGACGAGCTCCACGGCCGCCTCGACGGAGTGGACGACACCGCTGCGGGGCGTCTCGATGCCGAGTTTCGCCATCGTCTCCTTGAACACCTCGCGGTCCTCGCCGCGCTCGATGGCGTCCAGGTTCACGCCGATCACCTTCACGCCGTACTTGTCCAGAATGCCCTTCTTCGCGAGGCTCGTGGAAAGATTGAGGCCGGTCTGCCCGCCGAGATTCGGCAAAATGGCATCCGGCCTCTCCTTCGCGATGATCTGCTCGAGACGTTCCTCGTTGAGCGGCTCGATGTACGTGGCGTCCGCCATCACCGGGTCCGTCATGATGGTGGCCGGGTTGGAGTTCACCAGCCTTGCACGCCTGCGTGCCCGAGTAGTCAAACTCGCACGCCTGTCCAATAACGATAGGCCCAGATCCAATGATCAGAACCTTGTCCACGTCAGCTCGCTTCATCTTTTTTCCTTATCTGGGCGGGCTTACTTCTGATTACCCGCAACCGGGCTTGTAGTATACCAAAACATGCCGTTCGGGGCAAACCGAAAGAGTCCTTCATCCAAAGATAGGCAAAGATATGTGGTTTGCGGAAGTAAACGCAAGAACGGCGGTGAAGACAGCTATTTAGGAAAAAATGTTCCTAGAAACCGCGCGAATAGTCTCTTCGACACTTCCCTTTGCCGTGACAACCTTATGGGCGTTCCGCAGCCATCTGGCGTAGAATTCCCGCTCTTCTTCAGGAACAGCTTCGAGGAATGCGTCTTTTCCGCAAGGCAGCACGACAATCATCGGGATAGCCTCAAGGAACGCCAATCGGTACACCTGCCGCGATAACCCCTTCCCAGGCGTCAACGCCACCGCAAGAGATGCCGCAGTTTTGGCCGTCCCGTCAGGCAGGTACAACTTCGACGCGCGGATGGCAGGATTCACCGTGCCATTCCGAAGTTTGCGCCTTTCGTCGGACGATTCCCGGACATTCTCATCGGGGAGAACCCCCAATATCTCCCTGAACGAGTCGGCCTCAACTATGTAAGGATACTCTCCACAGTTGTACAGCTCTTCCAGCGCGCAAAGCGCACGGTCTATCTTCTCCGCGTAAGCTTCACGCCTTGTGGCGTCCAAAGCATCCCATGGCAAAATGCTGGACGAGGTCTTGAATACATCGTCATCAGATCCTGCAGACATGCCGTTCAGCAGCATTGCGTTCACGTTCCGTGCATGCTCGAACCTTGCGAACGCGACACGTTCGTCCTTCGGTATCGCAACAACGGCCTTGCGCTCACGCCCCGGATTGTACTCGAAACGGTAACCGTGCGACGACAGATTCTCGAGAAGCCCGTCCGGGAACGACAAAGCGAAGAACCGTGCAAGCGATCCGGAGAACTTCTCGCCTGCAAGCAATTTCTCCGCAAAAGCGACTTTCTGCCCAATCGACGAAAAATGCCTGTCGATGAAGCCAAAGAATGCGACGTCTTTGAATCCCGTCATCTGTAGCGGGTAGGTTTTGTGGGCCCACTTGGACAGTATTCGCTGCTCGACAAGAAGCCGCACATTTTCAAAGCGCACTTCCGGCGGCAGTCTGTTCGCCGTGGCGAACGCCTCGTCTGCACATTCATTTGTAATACAAATCGTGACGCTTGCAGTTTCATCGCGCACAATCTGCGCGAGCAGCCCCCTGCTTTCCGCGCTATCGATTCCATGCGGAACGAAATCAACCTTGACGCCAACCAGCCTATCAAACGGGAACGCCGCCTCGAATCTGGCAAGTTCTTCCTCGTCGTCTGAAAACACGGTGATTCGCCCGTCGGCCACGCCGCCGCCCAGCAGAGGCGCCGTTTCAAGCGCCATTGCCTTGGCCATGTCCCCGACGCCAGACAACACGAGGTGCGCATGCGTAGCCTCGACGTTACGCCGGAACGCGAGAGGCATGTAGGGCGTTTCGTACACCCCGGTCCGACGCCCCGAATTCCATTCCACGAACTGAGCGAAGGACGAATACAAGCCCCTGACCGTCGCCTTGCAGAAGTTGACGATGTGCACCTCCAAGCCTTCCGGCATCCCGTAGCCCTCCGTGGGATACTTTTCCGCGAGAGAGAGGTTGTATGGATTGGAAATCTCGATGAAAATCTGCAACGGGGGCGCATCGGCGGGACGCGGCGTCTTCAGCTGGAGTTTCGGCGGCTGTCCTGGAAGCCGAACGGTCGTGGAGACATGCTGCCGCAAAATCGTGCCGATGCGGAGGTTCCCGCCGTCGTTGTCGAAATCATTGCGGTCGCCGAGCACGATGATTGCTCGCGCCTTGTCAGGGTAAAGTTCTTCGACGCTTTCCGGTGTCGCGAGGGTTCCGTTGTAGACGTAGACCTTGCGCATTGACTTCTCGTCTAGCTCGTTCTCAAGTTCGGCGCGTATCTCCTCGGACGGCTTCTCGGAAACCACAAGCACCTCTTTGAGCTGCCATGTGTCCAGAAGCGCCATGACCGCCGCGACGCCCTGGAAGTCCCAGCCTATCACGATGCCGTGGTCCTTGAAACGGTATCTCGCCTTGCCGCCCTCGATTTTGTCCTTGCGTCCCTCGAACGCATTGACGACCGCGCCTGTCACGAAGCTGTACAGAACCATGCCTATCAGCCACGAGACAAGCGCGATGGTCAACACGACCGGCGCGCCGTAAGAGTTGCCGCTTTCCTCAGCGACAGTGTCGAGTTCGTCGAGTGTGCCTGCCATCGATCCGCCATCTGTGATCTGACGGAATCCCCAGAACGTCTGAGAATAGACGTCGGCCTCCTTGTGGTTCGTCACAACGGTCCGCAGTTTCGTTCCGAGAAACGAAAAAAGCAGAATAACAATGACGGAAAAGAGAATCTGGAGACCCAGTCTCGAAAACAGATAGCGGTCTAAGAACTTTTTCATGGATGCTTTACTTCACCTTGTTTTTCTTGAGTTTCTTCGGGCAGCCTGCAAATGCGCCGCGCTCGACATCCGTCTTTTCGTGATATGTGACGGAGGCGAGTGACGCGCAATTCAAGAACGCCTCGCTGCAAACGGTCTTGACCGACGCCGGGATTTCAATTTCCGTGAAATCGCAATCCTCAAACGCATTGCTGAATATTTCCGTCACGCCTTCTGGGATGGCCGGACTAAGCTTCTTGCACCCCTTGAACGCCCAGCAGTTCCACACATGACCACGGAAATCATCATTGGAAACTCCCCCTTCAAAAATGACCGTCTCCAGACTTGCGCAGCCTTCAAAACAATGCTGCGGGAGCCCATTGACCGCGCCCTTGAACGTGACCCGTTCAAGGCTGGCACATCCATGGAACAGATACTGCGATGTGACAATGTCCGTGCAGCTGGCGGGAATGACTATCTCCTTGAGCGACGTGCAGTCTCTGAACGCACTGAAACTGATTCCTGTAACGCCTTCAGGGATTTCAACCTTAACGAGATTGACGCAGCCTTCGAAAGCGGACTCGCCTATCTCCGTCACACCCTGCGGGACAGTGAACTCCGTCAGTTCGGCATTCCCTTTGAACTGTTCATCAACGATTTTACTTCCGTCGGCGGAAGCAACTCCCGCAATTGCATCCCGCACGGCCTTTGTCAAGGCATCGCATCCCGTGAATGCGTCGTCTGCAATCTCCGCACCTGCCGGGATGTTGACATCTGCAAGCGCCTTGCAATCATAGAAAGCCTGCGCGCCGATCTTCTTGAGACTTGAGGGAAGGACGACCTTGCGGAGATTGTCCGAACCGTAGAACGCCGACTCCTCGATTTCCTCTACACCTTCCGGAACGGTCACCTCCTCTATCGCGTCGTTAGAGAAAAACACGCGTTCGCCGACAGTCTTGACACCTGACGGTATTTCGGTCTTTGCCGTAGCCGCGGAGAAACACAGCAGTTTCCCGTCGATGACAATCGGCGAGAGAAGCGGACAGTCTGCAAACGCAGAACGGTCGATTGTCTTGACGCTGGAAGGCAACTGTACGGATTTGAGCATGGCGCATTTCCTGAACGCCTGTGCCTCAATCTCCTCAATTCCTTCCGGAATTACCATAGACTCAATTTTTGTTGCCGAAAAGCAACTGTAAGGGATCGCCTTAAGCTTAGTACCTTCCGCTATCTCGACCTTTGCAAGGTTTTCACAGGCCGCAAAAGCTTTTGAGCCAATTTCCTCGACGCACGCCGGGATGGAGACGGACGTTATGGTGCCATTGCACCAAAAAGCCTCTTCGCCAATTTTCGTTGTCTTGTCGGCGATTCTCACATCACCGAGCACACCTGTCTTGTAAGCGCCCTTCTTGATTACTTTTCCCTTTTCGGGCAGTATTATTTCGCTCATTGTCTTTTTCCTTTCGTTGATTGTTGTTCAGAAATCCTCACCGAAAAATTCAAAGCTGGATCCGCCTTCTTCTTCCCTGGCAAAGCCGTGATGCTCGTAATGGGCCTCCCACGAATCGCGCCCTGAATCTCCGTAGCCCCAGAGCCGATTTCCACGGACATGAGCTTCTTTCGTCCCGAAACCTTGCCGACAATGCCGTTCTTCGGCTTGATGATTTTTACTTTAGCGTCCATGATGCTTCTCTGTTTCTTTTTGATGACTTAAATTTATGCGCTTGTTCTTGATTTCTTGAGCTTCCGCAGCGACTTTTCGGCCTTTGCCTTGATCTCGTCAACTCTCCTCTTGGTCACGCCAAGCTTCTTTGCCAATTCATAGACATCTGGCAAAACATCGACGGCACGATACCGCTTCGCGATAACTTGCCGCTCGCGTCTCTTTGCGACAGCGCAGATTTCCTCCCGCTTCGCGTGTATCTCGTCTAGTATGCTCATGTCAGAAACGGTGGCATTATAGCACACTTCTCGTTGATTGGGCAGTAAAAATGGGTGAACACCGACTTTCAACTTTACACCCCAATGTCCACCTTATAGTCCTTGTCGCCGCCCATCTTCTGGGCGTCTTTCATCAGGGCTTCGAGGATTTTTTGCTCCTTGAGGGCATCCCAGTAGCCGAGGCCGAGCTCGCCC
>CADCOC010000134.1 GCA_902802945.1 uncultured bacterium
ACAAAGGCAATTCTCGTTTCATCCCTCGCGCTTGCGGGCTGTTTATGGCACACCATCGGCATGTGCGTAAAAGAAAACGGCAAACTAAACAACTAAGGGAGGAGACGATGAAAAGGATTATAGTTGTATGCGGCGTGATGGGCGTCGTGTTTGTACTTGTGGGAGTCGGATTTTACATCGGTGAACAGGCTGGGACTGCCCACAAGATCGTAGAGAAGCAACTGGCGTTCAAGGCAGGATTTGAAGCGGGAAAGTCGTGCAAGATTGGTGCGCTTGGAGTTCCGCTTGGAACAAGGTGTAAGGTTCGGGGTTGGATAGACAAACCTCTACACCCTATGAAAAAGAGTGATGATGCGGAAAATGTCTTTTACATAAATGTTCATTCAATCAATGGGAAGGGGTGTAGAGCCACCCTAAAAGTGCTTCTCAACAAGGATGAAGCGGCAAGCGTTCGCGAAAAATATGAGTTTATTGGTTATGAAACGATAAAGGCCGATGGAGTCCCCGCCTGGCTCAATGAAGGAAGAGTCTCGGCACCGGACTATTTTGTTGAACACTATTTTGTTATAACTGACGCGCCCTGATCGTGAGAAAGGGCAAATAAACGCGAGAATACGTGGTTCCCATCATGCTTTTGCATTTCGCGATTCAAGGCGATTGACTTACAACCGTTAAATATGATAGAATAACATCACTTTCTTTTAGGTGGACTATGCACTTGAACAGGAAGGAGGCAAGAAAATGGCAACATCTAGCATAACGGCGAACTTCAGGATTGACAACCCTAAGATGGCCAAGGCGTTTGTGGACGCGCTATGTTCTGATTCGGCGCACGAACCGAATCTCCCGCGTGTCATGGAGACTCATTTTGAGTCCCCAAGGGCGGAGCGTGACTTCTTTTTGCGGGGGCCATACGCAACTGGAGTCCGGCATAAGTGAGCGGCTACACCATCAGAAAGGTTTCCGAACTCGCTGCGGAATATGGCGAGGAGTTCGTCAACAACGTGACGAACTCCTTCTCTTGCCGTTTCAATGACGAAGTGGATGACTTCCTGAAGCGCAATTCACTTGACTTCGCCCGTCGCAAAGTGTCGGTGACGGAACTCGTCTTCGACAACGAAAGCCAACTATGCGCCGGGTACTTCACCTTGGCGGTGAAGCCGATCCAGATTCCGGCGTCCGCTCTCTCTTCCACGCAGCGCAAGCGCGTTGAAAGATTCTCGAAACTCGACCCTTCGACGGAATCCTATACCGTCGCAGCTTACCTTATTGCGCAATTCGGCAAGAACTTCAACACGGATGGCAACGTCATTTCCGGGGCAGAACTGCTCGCGTTTGCCATCAACCATATCCGCCGTGCTCAGGATGAAGTAGGCGGACAGATCGTGTTCCTCGAAATGGAACATGGCAACAGCAAGCTTGAGACTTTTTACGGCAACTGCGGATTCAACAAATTCGCCGTCCGTGACACAACCGAGAACGGGAAGCCCATCACATACGATCAGCTTTTCCTGTTTTTGAAATAACTGCCATGCACACGCCAAGCGACATAGCATCGACCAGAACCGCGCATAGACGGCGCAGATGAGTGTCTGGTGGTTGTGAAGGCTTCGCGTCGTCTGTTACCGACTCATTCGTTCGGAATCAATGGACGTGGACGATGTGCGGACCGCGCCCTGCGGCGGCAAGCGAAAGGAGTAGATGAAGGATGCAGAAACTGACAAAGGCAATTTCCGTCTTGTTCCTCGCGCTTGCGGCGGGGTGCGACATTGGCCCCATAAGTCATGAGAATGTCGTCAATAGTCTGTCGCGCTATGTCTCGGAGTCAGTGGCGCGGCGGATCGTGGATGGCGACAAAAATGTTTCGCCCGAAACGCTTGCCGAGCTTTCAGAGAAGCGGGGCGTCAGTTATGACGCAATGACGATTCTGCTGCTTCATCCCAACTTCCCGCAGGAAAGACGCAGCGACCTCATCAGACGCGGGAAGTCCGCACATTACCTTGCAAACGCATCTGATGTGCAACGTCAAACAATCTCGGACGCGGATGTCGGTGCGATGTTGGAGGCGCGGGACGTCAACGACTACATCTGGAGGCAGACTCTTGAGTGCGGCGGACTTGCGCCGGACACGTACAGGGCGGTTTACCGCAAGTGGGTGTCTCACGCATTGTACGACGATTTGAAGGACAATAGATTTCTGGTGGCGTCCTCGCATCTGCCGAAGCATGTCAGGGAGGATTTGCTGCGGCGACTTTCTGGCGTTCCGATTGCGCCGTTCATACTGCGCGAGCACAAACGGCTATCGGGCAGCGGCGCGGGTGGCGCGGCGGATGTTGTCGAGTACATGCATGTGGTCGATGGCTGGCGTCGGGATGTTTCGTTTTATGTGCGATGCGACACGCTGAACGGCGCGGGCTCGCTTTACGAACTGGTCGAGAAGAGCAGACATTACGCCACGCTTGACGAACTCGGCAAGGACGTTGGCGGCAAGAAGCTTCAAAAGGTTTCGGATGTCGGCAGATGCTCAAGGCAATACGAAATACAATGACCGAAAGAAACACCCCATGAAACCTTTTGCACGAATCATCGTCGTCTCATTCCTCGCGCTCGTGGGAGTTGTTACGACGCATATCATCTTGAAGAGACGACGCAAGCGCAGAGATGCCGAATGTGCGGCTAAGACACGTCCGCAGGGCGTGCAGCCTCTCCGCGATGATGTTGCAAAGAATGTTTCGCCGCGTCGCTTCAAATGGCTGAATCTATGCGACAACCATTATAGTGTGCTAGTCAAATCGCTTGAAAAGCAACTTGCGCGGCGTCCGAACGTATGGGGCGCGGGATTGTGGCCAAATGCCGAGACCGAAGACATTGCGCGGAAGTGCGCAGGACTCATCAAGCCCTATGGTGGGATGTTGAACGATTTTCTAATTCCTGGCGATCCACTAGACATGATTGCGGCGTTTTGTGGAGATGGCGTGAAGGCAATCTTGGGCGATGTAGAAGAGGAATTTCGGTTTGTCATAGACGCCGCATGGTACGAGAACGACCATACTTTCGCGGAACTTGTCGAGTATGTCCGAACACATCGCGATACTGCGCCAAGATCGGTGTTTCGGATCGGCGACGCACCACTTGGCTGGGCGTGACGGTGCTGTGGATCATATTCGTGGGGCTGGTGTGGTGGGCTGTATCATCTATCAGCTCGTTGTGCCAAAGTATCGCAGATGGGGACCTATGCGTGAAACCGATGCTGAATGCCGTCATAGCGGTGCCGCTGGCGCTTTTCGCCGTCTATATCGCCTATGTCATGATTGTGCAATGGTTCGCCGACCGCCGCGGAGAAAAAGAGGAACGGAAAAACACCAACCGAAATGAGCCATGAAACCATTTGCACGAATCAACTTGTCCTCCGTCTTGTCCTCCGTAGCCTTGGCGAAGGAGGAAGCCTTGGCGAAGGAGGAAGACTTGACGAAAGAGGACGCTCTGCGTAGGGGGATCCTCGTCTCATCCCTCGCGTTCGCGGGGGTGGCCCGCGCGCGTTCGTTTAATCCAACACCGATAAGCCGAATTATGGTATAATATATGGCGACATGAGCAAAGACGATTTTTCAGAGAATCTGTTTTGGGATGCGGATCCCGACGACCTGGACCTTGCGAGGAACAGGCGCTATGTCGTACAGCGTGTCCTGGAGCGTGGCACCGTAGCCGACATCGGCAGGATCATCCACATGTACGGCATGCCGGATGTCGTGGCGACGGCGAAATCGCTACGTGCGCTTGAACCGAAGGCGCTTTCCTTCATCGCCTGTGTCGCGAACGAACCAAGGGAGAACTTCCGATGCTACACTTCGAAACAGTCCTCGCAAGCACCTTGGATCTTTTGAAACGGATTCAGGCAATGCGCCTCGCCGCAGACATGCGGCTTGTCGGCGGCACAGCGCTTGCCCTGCATCTTGGGCATCGCAAGTCGGTTGATCTGGACCTGTTCGGAAGTTTTGGAGAACAGACGTCTTTCCGAGCAGAACTTCTGCGGGAAGGGCATGTGGCCGACGGGGCGGAGAATGGGGCTGTGCAGACGCTTAAGGTGGACGGCGTGAAGGTCGATTTCGTGAACTATCCCTATCCGTGGCTGCAGCCGTCCGTACACGAGGATGGGATTGCGCTCGCCGGGCTTGAGGATATCGCGGCAATGAAATTGTCCGCTGCGGCGAACAGGGGGCGAAAGAAGGATTTCATAGACATTTCGTTCCTGCTTGACATATTTCCGCTTGGTGAAATGTTCTCGCTTTATCAGCGAAAGTTCTCCGTTTCGGAGTTCGCTTTTGCGCTACGCGGGTTGACGTATTTCGACGATGCGGAGGACGACCCAATGCCGGAGATGCTTGAGCCTGTCACATGGAAAGGTGTCAAGGGCAAGATTGAATCCACGGTTCGAGACTTCGTCAAAGGGTTGTGACGTGCATGAAGTAGGTCTAAGGCGCGACGGCACTTCGGACACGTCAGCGGGCGGAACACGCCCTGCGGCGGCAAGCGAAAGGAGTAGATGAAGGATGCGGAAATTGACAAAGGCAATTCTCGGCTTGTCCCTCGCGCTCATGGCGGGATGTGCGTCAGTTGATTGTGATCCAATGTACGAAGTCGCAGGCACGGCGTTCTATGCGACGACAAACACAACTTCTGCGGCCTTTTGGGAGTCGGTGCTGAATGATGCGTTGTCTAAGCGGGCATTTGTCTTGTACAGCACGCACACGAAAAAAGAGTATCTGGGGTTGGTGGCGTTGGAAGGTAGGCATATTCATTGCAAGATACATCAACCAAGAAAGGGGGTTTTCTGGGTTCATGATTTCCCAGCGCAAGGTAATTTTTGCCGTTTTGCGGTACACGATTATTCGGCACGAGGCGGGGCTTTTGCGGTGGAAACGGGTGATTCGTCCCCTTCGCCTGATGAAGTATGTGGCGAGCGGGGGGCGTTTGAAGTCGATGTGGAGATCTCCAAGAATCTTGTTGCACACTATATGCGGCATTCGTTCAATCCAGTTGAGGCGTATCCATTCTTATCGGATGTGCTGAAGAAAATATTCAAGGAGCATGCTGATTACTGCCTTGTAGGCCCAATGATAAAAACAGATCTTGACGTGTTTGTTTATGTTGACGGTTCGTTCTTTGAGATAGGGGTTCCGCTCGTTACAGACAAGGATAATGTTGCAGAGATACTTGAATACCCGCACATGTTTATGAGAGCGGTCGAATGCCCGCCACCGGATGGATTCTGGAAAAGTGAGAATCTAAAAAACGATGATGTCAGATTCGTTCATGCATACCTGCTTAAGTTATATGAACAAGTTATTGTTAATGGCACTTGCGTGAGACTAAATGATTAGGGGCCGTTCAGTTTCGCCAGAAGTGGGGATCAGTTGCGCCTTTCTTCACGGCAGTGCCGTAGACGTGATGTCGCGCGACAATTCGCTGCCGCCCTTGACATGAAAACGAGAAAAAGTGTAAACTACTCACCGTCTGGGGGCAATGTGCCCTTAGGCAAGAGAGAGGAAAAAGACAGCCATGCCAGCAGTGATTGAAGCGATAGATAGGATGACGACAGCCGAGAAGGTAGAGGTCATGAACTACCTTTGGGGGTCTGTCGTATCTTCGGGCGAGATGCTTGTGCCTGTCTGGCACATTGAAGGCCTTGGGAATACGGCAAAGCCCGTGAAGAAAACAAGGGTGTCGCAGTATGGGGCACTTAAGGGTAAAGTTCAGATGTCTCCAGACTTCGACGCTCCACTTGAGGATTTTGCGGAGTATATGTGATGCGACAGGCTTCTTGTTGCACAGGCGATTGAAGAGGATCTGGCAATAGTGACTTGCGATAGAATGATTCCGCAATATCCAGTACAGACAATTTGGCAGTCAGAATTAGGCCTCCGGAATGGCATTGTCCACAACCGCGCGAGGTTCCCTGCTTTGGGGCACGGTGCGTGTGGGCGAAACGCGCCCTGCGGCGGCAAGCGAAAGGAGTAGATGAAGGATGCGGAAGATTGCGAGATTCGTATTCGAGACGGCGTACGGGCCGTTTGTCGCGTGGTGCTGCACTGCGCTGTTGCTGTTCGTGGCGTATGCAATATCGCCGCCGCTCGGCTGGTTCGGGATTGCGCTGGCCGATATTATGTTTGTCGTGCAGGTGATTGTGGCAATCGTCAACATAATTGCGTTCTTCAAGTCGTTGGTCAAACATCAGTGTGGTCGTGCGCTTGGACAGTTCCTCCTTGGCCTTGCGGGGTTGTTCCTGTTTGGCCTTGGGTCGGTCTTTGCATTCGTTGCGCATGGAATCGTAGCCCATGCGACGTCAAGTGGCTACGCGGAGGTGCGAAGCGCAAGCGTGACGAACGAGACCGCCGCGCTTGAGTTTGCGGTCGAGTATCGTCCGGCGCATCCGTTCCTTGCCGAGTACGACAAGTGCGTCGTTTTTCCGTCCGGCAAGCGTATTGGCGTCTGGATGGACTCAGGTGGAGCGGGTCCGTTCGCCGTCTATCGCCTGCAGACAGGGGAGTACTATCTTGTTGACGGGCTGGAATTCGACTTCATCCGCAACGACTATCGTGTCAACGTGACGAATGAGACAGTTGAGATGATGTGTGATGAAACATGGGTGAATATCCCTGATAAGACACTTAAGGTCTATGGCAGGTCAAATGACTCGATTTCGGTCAAGACGGAGAACGGGAAACAGGACGTAAGCGGTGGAACGCCCGTTGGAGATTCGTTGAAGAGTCGCAGTTATATTGGGCTTCTCCACCCGAGTGGAAGATTTGAACCAGGCGAGGGCGATCCATTTGCGGACATAATCGAGCCAAAGTGGAAAATCGTCAACCTGGACGGCGGCGAAGTTCCGTTCACGCTCGAATGTAGGCGTTGGAATGGTTCTCACTACTATCGTCTGGCATTTGCATCGGGGAAACGAATCGCGCTTGGCACCGACAGGTACATTGGTGAAGTCGGCTATTCGCTTTATGTGCTTAAAGACGGACGCTACCATCTGTTCACTGGGCAGAAGGATGTGTCGTGGCGCAGTGAATGGCGCATCGACGTTGCAGGTGAAACGGTGGAAGTCATGCAGAAGGATCATTGTGGCAAGTCTGGGGATTTGTGGGTGAAGATACCGTCTGGCGCAACCTCCGCCGATGGTGGTGGCATTGGCATCAGTGGAGGGGAGAACGGCAAAACGCTTAACGTTTCAATCGATGTCAATGCGGAAGAAGGAAAGGCGACAGGACATGATTTCGAGCCAGTCGGCGAAACTCTAGCGAATGAAAAATTCATCGGGAAGTTCCATGCCCCGTCTGATGATCCGCAACTGAGACGGCGAAAACGTGAAAGAAACTAATGAATTTCAGATCGTGAAACTTCGGTGGATAAACAGAATGTGTCCAACGACGAGATGCCGAATTGTGGTATAATATAGGTGCAATGAACGAGACGACAGGAACATTCGATAGAACGGTAATTCGTTCCGTATGCCATGGCAGTCAAGTCGTGGTCAGGGTGCCGCGTATCCTTCGTACGAGGTACACGAAGGACTTTGGGCCGGGTTTCTACTGTACGGTGATGCGAGACCAGGCGGTACGATGGGCTGTGCGCTTTACGGAGCTGGCACTTGCTGCATTGCGATTCGATGCCGCAGAGGAGGTGTACGATGAATGACGGGAACAGTCTTTTCTATGTCTGCAGCCTGATAGAATACATCGGGCGCGAGAGGAAACTCAGGAGGGCGGACGTTGCCGCAGGTCTTGGGGAGTCTGTCATCAGACGCATATTCAAGTATGCCGATACATTTCACTGCGAGCAGATAGCCAAGGTGGCAGATGATTTCATCACTATGTGCAACCTGCCTACGGGATCGTTCGACAATGTCGCTTCGTGCCGATACGATGTTCCCGGATACTGGGACATCGGAGCCGTCTATGCGCGACTGATCGAGGATGTTAGCGACGGTACAGACCTTGTGTCAAAGTTGATGGAAGTCTATTCGTCGTGGATGAGCGATGCATTGTCGCGATTCAATTCCGATCTGTTCTACCAATCCCGTCAGTACATAGCCGAGTGCTACAGGGCAGGAACCATATTGGCCGCCTGACATGAAGAACAATGTGGGAGTAGAAGTCCTTGTCCTGTCGGTGCTTGCCGCAGTCGAACGTTTGACAGCGGTTTGGCGCGGGCGGAACACGCCCTGCGGCGGTCGGAAAATTATGGTATAATATACGGCGAAAGGATTAAAGGTCAGGATGATCATGACGAGAGAAGGATTCATAGACGCGCACAGCGATATGTTCTGGTATACTCCCGAAAGGGACAAGCGCAATATCAGCGACGAACTGCTGGTCGAGACCGTCCTCAATGACGGGACTCTGGACGACTACAGGGAGTTGAAGCGGATACTGACCCCCAAGCGCCTTGCGCAAGTGTTCTTCTCCGCCAAGGGACGTCAGGCTGGCAACTACCATCCCGAAATACGGCACTTCTTTACATTAGCTTTGAAAAAGTATGCATGATGATATCTTGAACGACGCCCAACGTGGGCTGCTGCCGCTGATGGCGCAGTTCCGCCGCGAGTATTACCTCGTCGGCGGCACGGCGATTGCCTTGCACATTGGGCATCGGCGGTCGATAGATTTTGACATGTTCAAGTTGACGCCGATCAACCACAAGAAGAACCTCGACAGGATTTACGCTGCGTGTCGCGACTGCCAAGTGACGCGCCGGGTTGAGGAGCAGATGAACCTGCTGGTCAACGGGGTTAAGATCACGTTCTTCCAGTATCCGTTCCCGATAGCGGCAGAGGATAGGTTTGCAAATGTGTTCAGGATGCCGTCGCTCATTACTCTCGCGGCGATGAAGGCGTATGCGTTGGGACGGCGTTCGAAATGGAAGGACTACGTTGACCTTTATTTCCTCCTGACGCGGCATTTCGCGCTTGATGAAGTGGTGAAGCGCGCGAATGAGATATTTGGCGATTTGTTCTCTGAGAAGCTGTTTAGGGCGCAGCTCTCGTATTTCGACGACATTGATTCCTCGGAAGCGGTGGAATATCTGATTGACAATCCTCCGACGGACGAGGGAATCAAGGCGACTCTGACAAGTATTTCGCTTGATGGTGTATGAGCAAAGAAACGCGGGGCGGACCGCGCCCTGCGGCGGCAAGCGAAAGGAGTAGTTGACCCATGAAGAAACTGACAAAAACAATTCTCGTCGCGACCCTCGCGCTTGCGACAATGTTCTCCGGTTGTAAGACCGGCATGTTTGCGCCGCGAAGCGGCGAACTGTTCCAGACGACGCGCATGGGGCCGGGGAAGACCACGGAGTCATGCTGCATGGTAACGGTGTGGGGTCTGTTTGCCGCGTCAGAGGGTCATTCGTTTGGTTATCTGGTCGCCCTTGCAGGATTACCATTGGCGCTACCGGCTTATATTGTAGATGAGTGTGTCATGTCGCCATTGACGGACATCGTCTGCCTGCCTTACGATCTGTGCCAGCCCAACCACGGGTTCTACATTCGGATTGTCGATGAAGACGGCAAGCCTGTGCCGAATGTGAGAGTCTCCGGCGGTGTCGGCACCGGCATGGACAACTTGCTTGAGCTGGACGAGTCGTCGTTCGATGGGAAGACGGACAAAGCGGGCGAGTTCCTTGTCAGCAGGCTTTTCGGCAAGCCGACAGGATCGTTCAGGGCATCGGCATTGGGATACATGCCGTGGTATTTCCCAAAGAACATCAAGCTGGACGGCGTGAAGCCGGAGGCGGATGGGCGCATCGTCCTTCAGTACGTTGTGAAAAAGTCTGACCTTGGCACATGGAAGGCAAAGACGGACATGACAAGGGAAGAGATCCTGTCAATTTTGCCGGGCAAGTGGTCTGCGGATTCCGAGACACGCAAACTGCTGGCGACGGAATTGAGCTGGCCTTCAACGGATGACCCCGACAAGCATTGTTTTACGATTGATCCAGCGGGATCGGTTATCTCCAGGGTTCCAGAGGATTACCGAAGCGCATTTTGCCGAGACAACCCCTGGCGAAACGGAGACAAGTTCGCGATCTGGAAACTACATCGAAAAGGTGAGTTGGAATGGAATTGGAACGCCAAAGAGCAAAAGGGTTGGTTGTGGGCGGTCCGCCTTATTTGGACGATCCCCCTGACTAAAAGCAAAGGCGAGTACAGTATCCAAGATGAATACTATCTTGGCGAAGATGAGAAAGGCATCTATCTTTCTCCGGGATTCCACTGTGATTTTATCGGTCCGAAGATAACGCTAAAATTCCGCAAGGTGACGAAATAAAGCATTTTAAGTGGGGAACAAAATGAAGAAACTGGAAACTGGCAACATTGGAACTGGAAACACTTCCACATTGGCAACATTCAGCAAGATGATTGTCATAGCTGCACTCCTGGCGGAGGGTGGATGCAAGATGCAGGAGTTCGCCTCGACTCCGCTGTACAGCGGCGACGAGGTGAAGTTCACGGGCGCGGTCGAGGACCGCGTGAACCTGTGGCCGCTCGCCTACTGGCGCGAGCCGGTCGGGTCGATTGTCTGGCCGGTCGTCTCGTGGGGCGACGACCATTTCGCGTTCCGCCCCGTCTGGTCGCAGTACAAACGGCACGGCTACGGCGAGTATGACGAGTTCAATCTCTTCTGGCCGATCTGCCAGTTCGACACGAGGGACAACGACTACCGCGTGTTCCCGTTCTTCTGGGGGAGCGACAGAGACGGCGACGATCCATACTTCTGCCTTTTCCCTGCGCTCTGGTGGAACGACGACTTCAAGGGCCCGCTGTATGGCTATTGGCCGGGAACAAGCAGCAATGGCCTTTGGGCGTTCTGCGGACTCGCGGGCTACGAAAGACAAGACGGCGAACTCGCAAACCACCGCATCCTCCCGCTCTACCTGTGGAGCAAGGGAAATTTCTATTCGATTCCCTACTCACGCTATGAGAACGACGAGCAAAACAAGAGCCGCATCCTTTGCGGCCTCGCCGGCGCAAACTCGTCCACGAATGGCGAATACGAGGCGTCGTGGATGTTCCCGCTCTACTACCACGATACGAACAAGCTCATCACGCCGCTGTTCGGCAAGTCCGGCGACTACAGTTGGGCGATGCCGTTCTACTACAACGACGACGAACTTTTCATCACGATGCTCTACGGACGCAACAAGAAGGAGGAAAGCGACTGGCTCTTCCCGCTCTTCTACCGCGACAAGGAGTCCTTCGTGACGCCGCTCTTCGGGAAGTCCGATGATTCGGAATGGCTGCTACCTTTGTACATGCGAGAAAAGAACTCAATCTACACGATACCGTATGGCAGGCAGGTTAGCGGGGCCTACACGAACACGTATTTCGCGGCCGGGCTCGCGGGTGTCAAGTCCGGCAAGGAGGAGGGTGGCTGGCTCTTCCCGCTCTTTGACCACGAGAAGCGCGCGGACTTCGATGAGAAGCTCGCATTTCTTGACGCGAAGAAACTGCCGACACGCGACAAGAGTTTCTGGTCGCACTTCTGGTCGCACGACAAACGCACGCACCTGCTTGTTTCCGACAACGACAGGTGGGTGTACGGAGACGACATGAACAACGCGGACAATACGTACAAGATGACGTATAAGCACAAGATGGGCAATCGGATCCTGTTC
>CADCOC010000135.1:0-613 GCA_902802945.1 uncultured bacterium
GCCACCCAGTCGCACGCCTCGGTGCCGCCCTGGCCGGCGTGGAGCTTGACGAACACGTTGCACGCGTCGAACTTGCCCCCGAGGAGCGACTGCAGGCGGAGCTTGCCGAAATACGACTCGATCTCGTCGGCGCTCGTCGTCTCGCGGCGGGCCTTGACGCCGAACGCCTTCACGTCGCGGATCCAGTTCTCCACGGCCTCGGCCTTCGTCGCGGGACGCGTCCACGGGATTTTCCGCTTAGACGCAAAGTTCCTCAGGACGTCGTAGTTGAGAAGCAGCATGTGGTCGACTGTAAGACGCTCGCGCCGGACGCGGGAGGCGAACGGCTCGCCGTCCTCCGCCGCAGCCGCAACCGCCTCGTCCATCAGCTGCGCCGCCTTGAGCTTGTCGTCGGCGCCGAGGAACGGCGCGCCCTTGTGTCCGCACTTCACGATCTGCTTCGTCTTACGCGGCCCCGCCTCGATCACCGCGATGAACTTCTTGAGGATCGGCGCGGCTGACTTTCCGTAGTACCCTTCCATGAACTCGTCCATGAGCCGCTTCTCGTCGTCCTTCGGATCCCAGAGAAGGTGCGCCGTCACGTAGTGCCGGAGCGTCGCGAACGTCCCGGCGG
>CADCOC010000135.1:673-11068 GCA_902802945.1 uncultured bacterium
GGCGACGCGCCGCCAGTCAGCGAGGTCCTTCGCGAACGACGCCTTGTGCGGCGGCAGGGGTTTGTTGAGCGGACGCGCGAAGTCGCATTCGATGTCGCAGAGGCGCACCACCACGTTGGGGCGAGGCTTCGTCTTCGAGGGCGCCTTGCGCGTGAACTGGTACGCGAACGTGTCAATGCGCACGTTCGGGAACTCCTTCTCAACCGCCTCCGCGACGTCGTTCGCGAAGCGGAGGTACGGACCCGACGGCACACCGCCATCCTCTGCCATCATCGCCTTGCACTTCTCGCACGTGCAGTATCCACGCCAGTCGTTCTGCGAGACCTGGATGAAATCGGCAGACGGATCCTCGCGCAGACGCTTCAATGTCTCCTTGATGTACTCCGCCTTCATCTCCTCGTTCGCAAGGCAGAGCTGCTTCGGCTCGCGTTTTCCCTTCACAAGCGAATACCATTCAGGATGCTTCTCGAAGTACACATTCGGCGGCAGAATCTCGAAGAAGGAATGGTACGCGCTGTGGCGTCCCTTGAAGAAGTACAGACGGTGGTTGCCGCCCAGCTCCGGCGGGATGAACTTGATGTCCGTGAGCAGGTAGCGCGTGAGCGACGTGAAGTTGCCCTTCGAGCGTACCTTAAAGAGCGGGTCGAATCCGTCGAGGTAGTACGTCTCGCGGTACTTGAACTGCGGAGCGTACGAGAGCGAGATGCCCTTCACGGGCGCCGCGTCGAGCTTCGGGTACGTGGCCGCGTCGGAGGTCCACCACCTCACGCCACAGTATTTTTCGAGATAAAGGTCAACGGCATACAGCGGCGCGCGCGCCGGATCGCCGTCCAGCACCACGCCTCCTTCAACGGACTTCAAATACACCTCATCCACCTGGTAGGGCGGTTTCGATGAAACCGCCGTTCCCCTCGCCGCCTTCGCGGCCTTCGTCGCACCGACGAAGAGCTTGGCGGCGGTCGCGTCCTTCGCCAGATCGGCCTCCGCGACGATCTTCGGCTTGTCGCCGAGGCATTTTCCGAGTTCGCCCGCCAGTTCGGCGGCGGCGGACTTCTCAACGACCGTTGGCGAATCAGGCAATACCACAACTGGGGCAATGCCCCCGAATCCGCATGTCGCCGCCATCGCAGACGACACCGCAAGCAGCATCAATTTCATTATTGCTCCTCAACCTTTCGATAAAGTTTCAAGGCAGTTATTATATCATATTTATCTTGGCGGGCGGCGGTGTCTGGTAAAATATATCGAAAAGTGCGGCTTGAAAACAAGTCGCCATTCTACCGGATTTCCTTGCATAGTGGGCACGGATTTGGCATACTACCCGCGCTGAGCCTTTCAGCCGCGTAGGATTTTTTCTGCGAGTTCCATCAAGCCGCATGGCTTGTCTCGCGAATGGCGCGAAAGAAGGTTTTGCTCTTACCTCAACAGATGAAAGTCGCGTTCGTCACATTTGGATGCCGCCTCAACCGCGCCGAATCGCTCGACCTTGAGGCCCGTTATCGGGCCGCCGGGCATGAAATCGTCGACCTGGGCATGACTTTGCGCGAAACGGGAGGACCATGCCCTGCTGCGGACAACATCCCCGATCTCATCCTCGTTCGCGGGTGCAGCGTCACGGCAAAGGCCCAGCGCGACTGCGAGAAGGCTATCGCCCACCTCCACGCCCGTTACCCCTCAACCGAAATCCGCCCCATCGGTTGCCTCCCCAACGTCCAACCACCACCAACTCCCCACCTACCATCTACCAACGCCATTCCCCTACAGACCTCACGCGCATATCTTAAAATCCAGGACGGATGCAGTGGAAAATGCACTTTCTGTATTGTTCCGCATTTTCGCGGCTCGCCTGTGAGCGTTCCAATCGATGAGATTATGGTGCGGACCAGGGCATTCCTTACGGCAGGGTATCGTGAGATTGTGCTGACGGGATGTAATCTTTCCCTCTACAAGTCATACGGACACAACTTCGCCTCACTACTTGACATACTCGGAAAAATCGCGGGGTCTGTCCCCGCAAGGATAAGAATTGGGTCATTGGAACCTAGTAAAGGATGCGAGGAAATATTGGATGTAATGGGGAAACATCCTAATATCTGCCGTTTTTTGCATTTATCGCTTCAAAGTGGCAGTGATCGCATCTTGAAACGAATGAAACGGCCATACAATATCGAATTGGTGGATCGATTTTGCACAATGGCGCGGGAACGACTGGGGACAGACCTCGCTCTCGGAGCGGATGTAATCACCGGTTTCCCCGGCGAGACCGACGAGGACTTTGCAGCCACCCGCGATTTTCTCGTACGCCACGCCTTCTCCAATCTCCACGTCTTTCCCTACTCGGAGCGTCCCGGCACGCCCGCCGCCACGATGGACGGATCCGTTCCCCGTCCCGTGCGTCTGGTCCGCGCCCGTAATCTCACCGCCCTCGGACGCATCCAGCGCGCGGCCTTCGCCCAATCGTTCCTCGGCCGCGAGGTCGAGGTCTGCGTGGAGCGTGGCGGTGAACATGGCTGGACCGACGCCTACCTTCCCTGCAAATGGAAAGGCCCCGCCGAACGGCGAAGCCTCGTGCGCACGCGCGTCACCGCTGTTGAAGGCGACACGCTTCTCGCGTCTGCCCCCTGACTCGGACACTCCCGCCGCTTCATCAGGGCGCGCCGCAGTCCTCCTGCAAGATCGTAATCGAACAAAACGGCGCGGGGTAGTTGCGGTACGCGCGCGAGAGTGGTATAATAAGCGGCCATGCAAGAACAGAGCAACAAGTTTAACAACCCGCGGGCGGGCGCCATCGGCGCCGTCCTGCTGTATCTCATACTCGGCTGCGCGCTCGTGGCCCTGTTCTGCTGGCGCGTGGCCTCCACGTCGCGGCAGGAGAATGCCCCCGCCACGGCCCCGCAGACGGAACAGTAACAAGAGAAGAGAATCAGAATGGACATGCATCCCTACAGAACCCACACCTGCAACCAGCTCCGCAAGGAAGACGCCGGCAAGACCGTGCGCCTATCCGGCTGGATGTTCCGCCTGCGCGACCATGGCGGCATCCTCTTCGTGGACCTGCGCGACCACTACGGCATCACACAGATCGTCGTCCACCCGAGCCGCAGCTTCTTTGGCCTCGTCGAGAAGGCGCACCTCGAGAGCGTCATCACCGTGACGGGCGAGGTGAAGCTCCGCGACCCCGAGACGATCAACCACGACCTCCCCACCGGCGAGATCGAGATCGAGGCGAACGAGCTCGTAATGGAGGGCGCCTCCGGCGTCACGCCGCTCTACATCCCGGACGACAAGGCCGAGGAGAGCGAGGAGATGCGCCTCAAGTACCGCTTCCTCGACCTCCGCCGCGAGAAGCTGCACAACAACATCATCCTGCGCTCGCAGGTGATCCGCTTTCTGCGCGAGCAAATGTGGGCCAAGGGCTTCAACGAGTACCAGACGCCCATCCTCACCGCCTCCTCGCCCGAGGGCGCG
This sequence comes from uncultured bacterium, assembly GCA_902802945.1. GTDB lineage: Bacteria > Verrucomicrobiota > Kiritimatiellia > RFP12 > UBA1067 > RUG572. The sequence continues at coordinate 4,142 of CADCOC010000135.1, forward strand.
CGCGACTACCTCGTGCCGAGCCGCATCCACCGCGGCATGTTCTACGCCCTCCCGCAGGCGCCGCAGATGTTCAAGCAGCTCCTCATGGTGAGCGGCTTCGACAAGTACTTCCAAATCGCGCCGTGCTTCCGCGACGAGGCCGCGCGCGCCGACCGCTCGCCGGGCGAGTTCTACCAGCTCGACATCGAGATGTCCTACGCCACGCAGGACGAGATCTTCGCCGTCGTGGAGGACGTCGTGGGCAAGACCTTCGCGAAGTTCTCCACCTGGCAGTGCAACCCCGCCCCGTGGCCGCGCATCAAGTACCGCGACGCGATGATGGTGTACGGTTCCGACAAGCCGGACCTCCGCAACCCGCTCAAGTGGTTTGACATGAGCGACTTCTTCCGCCGCGCCAACTTCAAGGCGTTCGCCGCGTGCGTGGAGAACGGCGGCCTCGTCAAGGGCCTGCTCGTCAAGGGCATCGTCGGCGTCGAGGCGCGCACGTGGTTCGACAAGCGTGAGCACTTCGTGAAGGAGAACGGCGGCAAGGGACTCGGCTACATCTCCTGGACGAAGGAAGGCGAGCTGAAGGGCCCGATCGCGAAGTTCCTCTCGCCCGAGCAGCTCGAGGAAATGAAAGCGCTCGCCAAGATGGAGCCCGGCGACTGCCTGTTCTTCATGGCGGCCGACGTGGACGAATGCCACCGCCTCTCCGGACTCGTCCGCACGAACATCGCCGAGAACCTCACGAACAACATCTGCGAGAAGAACTGCTACAAGTTCTGCTGGATCGTGGACTTCCCGTTCTTCGAGAAGGACCCCGAGACAGGCAAGATCATCTTCTCGCACAACCCCTTCTCGATGCCGCAGGGCGGACTCGAGGCGCTCAACACGAAGCCGCCGCTTGAGATCGAGGCGTACCAGTACGACGTCGTGTGCAACGGCATCGAGCTCTCCTCGGGCGCGATCCGCAACCACCGCATCGACATCATGGAGAAGGCGTTCGAGATCGCGGGCTACCCGAAGGAAGTCGTGCAGCAGAAGTTCGGCTGCCTCTACAACGCGTTCCAGTTCGGCGCGCCCCCGCACGGCGGCATCGCGCCCGGCGTGGACCGCATGGTGATGCTCCTCACCGACACGCCCAACATCCGCGAGGTCATCGCCTTCCCGATGAACCAGAAGGCCCAGGACCTGATGATGAACGCGCCGAACTACGTCACCGAGCAGCAGCTGCGCGAACTCCACATCAAGATCCGCGGCACGAACGAGGGCGACGTCAAGCCCGTCAAGTAAAGACGCATGACGCCCCCTTCGTCAAAATACGGACCGCTCCACGCCCTCGCGGCGGGGGCGGTTCTTGTTTACACCGTCCTCGCCAACGGCTTCGCCGCGTTCTGGCATCAGTTCCTGCACGGAATGGACCTCAAGCTGACCGAGGAAAACATCCTGCCCCTTCTCTGCACCAACGCGCTCCTCTTCGGCGGCCTCTTCCTCACCCTCTGGGTTTCGACATTGTTTGGTAGTGCCCGATCACCGAACGGGCCGCCGGATTCTCCCGCCGGTAGGGCCCGATCACCGAGCGGGCCGTTCCTCACCCTTTTCTCCTTCCTCCCCATCTGCCTCATCGCGCTCGGCCTCAACTGGGCGAGCGGCGAACTGTTCTCCCGCCTCACCAACATCGACCTCGCCGACCAGGACCTTGTCAAGTTCATTACGTCCAACGCCCTTTCCCTGCGCAGCAAGGCGATTCTCTTCGTTTTCATTCTCATCGAGGCGCCCGTCCTCGAAGAGTTGCTCTTCCGTGGCGTGCTCTTCGGTGGCCTGACCAAAATCATGCCCATCTGGCCTGCGATCCTTCTCTCCGGACTCGTCTTCGCGGTCATCCACATCAACGCCGCCACGCTCATTCCGCTCTGGTTCCTCGGCGCCGCCTTCGCGTGGCTCTACGTCCGCACCGGCACACTCCTCGCGCCGATGGCCGTCCACTTCACCTTCAACGCCATCAATCTGGCCTTATGTCCGTTCATTTAGACAAATTCGGTTGTGCCATGAAAACAAAAACCATCCCCTTCATTATTGCCGCCCTTGCGTCCTGTGCCGCGTTTCCGCTCTTCGCCGAAGACGTGATCGCTGACGAAGCGACGGAATTGATACCGACAGAGCACAAGCTGTTCTCGTTCAACGCATTCGCTGACATCGAAACCGCCTACATCTGCCGCGGCCACGTCTGGGACACCCGACCGTATTCCGCCCAGTATGCGGCGGCAGAGGCCGACCTTGAGAAGTTCGGCATTCTCGAAGCCTCGATCTGGACGCAGTCGGCGATGTCGGGGGATGGGACTTCTTCTCGAATGAGCCGCTACGCCTACGCGGAAGCCGACTATCTCCTGCGCTACTACTATGACATCGACATCGCGAAAGGTTGGCGGCTGCGGAACGGCGTCGGACACCAATGGGTGACGAATCCCGGCTACGTCGGCGGACGCACGCTCTGCGACTGGCAGGCGCTGCAGGTTCTGAACACGCCGTGGATCACACCGTACTGGCGCTTGCGCGTCATCCGCAAACCCATCGACGAGACGTTCTGGTGCATCGGCGTGAAACGCACGTTTGAGATCATCGACAAGCTGACGTTCACCATCGACTTCTTCGGCGACCTTGGCGACCGTCGGCATTACCAGAACCTCTATGGGCCGAAAGCCGGAGGCCGCGACTATCGTGGCGGACTCAAGGACCTCACGCTTGTCGGGCGGTTGGACTACGCCGTTGTGGAACATTTTAACATCTTTGCGTTCGTCGGACAGTTCTGTCTCGTCTCGGACGATGCCCGCGACGCGGTAAAGGGAATGCACGTGCCGGAGGCGAAGCGAGACCTCACCTTTGGCGGCGTGGGCGTCGCCGTCGAATTCTAAACCACACGGTCATGGATGAAAGGCAAACACAATCAAACTTACAATCATTCGTTGTCTCATCATGTCATTTCCCTCTCAAAAGACAAATCAGTTTTCTGCGTTTCCGTCAGGTTCCAACCTATAGTGTCCAGTGATCTTATACTCGAAAAGGCAGTCCTCTTCCCGAGTGCCGCCGCCGATATTGTGTATCGCGAGAGGGATGCCGCGCGGTGATTTCCTGTCGCTCACAATCATGATGTGTGGGACTTCGCCCCCAAGGCGACACGTCACAATGTCGCCAGGCAAATAATATGCGGCATCTTGCGTGACTTCCAGGGACCAGCCACTGCGCCCGAAGAAGCGTTCCAGATTCAAGACCCGCCGGTGATCGATGTTGGTATCCGTCTTGAACATCAGCCACCGCGTCAAGGACGGGTACATGACGAAATGCGCTCTCATATCCTCGTGCACCAGTTTCTGCAAGTCTATTCCGCGTGCATCCCGAAGTGCGCGAATGACAACATCGCTACAGACTCCGCGTCCCCGTGGGATGTCGCCGCTGGGATAATCTATCTTCTGATACGAAGGGTCATACGAGACGGTCACCCCTATCTGGCTTCGCGCTGCCACGACGATGTCCAACCCATTTGTTTTCGCACTTGGCAGGCCTTTAGACGGCGATCCGTGCTGAACGCCGACGTGAACCTTTCCAAGGAACAGTACAGCAGCCAATAACACCAATACCGCCACTAACAGTGCAGTCACGATTTTCAGTGCTTTCTTCAGGACATTCACAATTCAATCTTCTCACTTTAACTGTTTTTTCTAGTTGCAGTTTGGTTCTGTCAATTTCCCTTTAGAGGTGATTCTGGCCCATCGGCCATGAATTGCTCAAATGCAAGGTATTCAGTTTTTGCCTCGCCATTGAGGACCTTCTCGTATTTATTCGTCTCGCCCGTATAGGACATCAAGCGAAGTACGATATTTGAAACGCCCGGTCTGTCATACTGAGCGGCAAGCATGTATGTAAGACGCCTCGTCCGATGCCCCCTCATATACCACTCCAAATCATCTGCCGTAATCACTCCGGCAATGGCTAGGTCAACATTCCGCGAAAGGCAGTCAAGATAGAAGTCATCCCCCAGCCGCCAGGTGGACGCAAGCAGCAGGCGACGTTCGACAAGGTTTGTTGCCAGTACTGAGAAATTCATGTAGACTGATTCGATGTTATTTGACACTGACATACCCAACTCAATCTCCGGCTGCCTCAACTCGCCAGGCATGCCGAATTCTCGCATGTAACCAGGATCTCCTCGACAGTTGTTTGGCAACGCCGCAACACAATTATCTATTTTCGTCCTCACAACAGAAACAGCATTGCTGGCTGCACCATCGCAATACGCAAAATAAGACAAGCCCATCACGAGCATGATTGTTGCACATTTGCTGATTGCAGCGTTATTCATTGTTATTCTCTCCCGTAAATTTTCGGGATGAAAACTCCTTGCGCCACTCGTCATAACTCTTCCCATTGTGCGTAGCTCGGAATGCCGTGTCAAACTCAATCTTTGCAGCCTGTTCCCCTTCGCTGTCCAAAATCGACAGGCAAATATAGGACCGCTTGTCGTGAATGACGCCTAGATTCACATCAATGCGGACAGAGCCTTTCATCGTGTATGAGAATGCGAACACATGCCACGAAGTGGTCCATTGGCTCTCATCTATAGGATACTTCCTTGGAATTGGGCCACTCGGGCCGCTCATGTTGCACCTGGGCCAATACTTTCCGTCTGGTGCCTCAAACTTGAACGGCGCCAAGTCTATGCCCATGCTGCTACCGATGTCTTTTAGGAGCGCCCGCCCCTCCGCCAGAAGAGCCTTTCGGTCTCCAGTGAAATATCCTGAGGCAGAAAGCCTAAACAACCTGTAGTTTGTCGGCGTGAACGACAGAGACATAAAATCCATCCCGTGAAATGGCGCGTCCAAATTCTTTCGAAATCCACGTTCCATAATAATACTACCGGGCGCATCGCTTACTTTGGAAGTAGGCGGGTAAACTTGTCCCAGAACGTACCCCGCAAAAGAGGCCTTCCACCCCGGTTCGGCTGCAAGAACCAAGGGCTTGCGCGATTCTTTTGCTTTTATTTCGCGCATTCTCTTCCGTCCTTCGGCCTCTTGTTTTTGCCTCATCTTCGCGACAATCTCGCGTTGACGGGCAACTGTTGCATTGAACCTCTCCAGCTCATCCTCCGCCAAACTAACACCAAGTTCCTTTGCTCGTCGGTACATTGACCGAATTCGAGCCACAACCGCATCGCTATCTAAACCCTTCCCGCTACGTGACGAAAACTGGGATTCCACAAGTACATCATACCACCCACCGATATTGGCAGTCCCTATGTAAGCATACAGACGTTTTGCGGGAGTGACCATGCCACCGGTGGCCGATCCTCCCACAACTATCCATCCGGTCTTGATTTCTTCAGCCATTGCGCACACTAGTACGGCAGGGCCGTATCCAAGTCTGGCGGAGGCTTGCATCGCCTCCAACGCTTGCTCTGGGTCTTTGTTACATCCAAAACCACCGCCGAGCCTGATTCCTTTCTCAAAAAGTGCGTGGCAGTCGCCACCGTCAGCCGAAATCCACACCCTATTCAAGGGGATGACTAGCGGATAATATACAGAGGTTGGAGGATTGCCACTACCGAGAAGAATCGTACCTGAAATGGCAAACACAATCAAACTTACAATCATTCGTTGTCTCATCATGTCACTTCCCTCTCAAAAGTAACTCCACCTCTCGGGGAGAGAGCCTTGCGCGCCTTACAACATTTGAGCAAAGATTATCGAACTTTTCATCCGTCAATTCGGATTTCCTTTCAAGCAGAACCTCATGAAGATTGCTTATCGCCTTTACACGGCGTTCTCCGATGTCCCAATTTCTATCCAGTTCGGACCGCCACTTCTCAATGCAAGCCCTAGAACTCGGGCCAAGTTTGCTGATGTCAATACGCCGTTTCCGCCCCATTATGCTTATTAATCCTGATTTACGGTGCCCCGGATAGGACAACTTAGAGGGATAACCGTTTCGCGCATCTTCTTGATCCGCAGCTATCCGTTCCCTCCAGTATTCCTCGTATGGAATCGTTCGTAATTCTCCGATTTTATCTGCGGCAATAAGGATGTCATCAAAATGCCCTGATTCGCAGGACACGAAGAACGACATCCCTACAATAATAAAGAATGGCGCTCGTATTCCACGGAATAATTGCTTGCTAAGTTTTTTCATCGTCCTCATTCCTCAATTTTATGGCTCGTACCGTCAAGACATCGCTCCCATGTCACACCGTTTTTGCTTACACGCATGTTACCATTAGAATAGACCTGTATTGTTTGTACATTATTCGCAAAGTGATTTGTAACGGAACCGTCTTTTGCGAACCAATATGCTGGGATTGACAACTGATAAGAACCATTATAGTATGTATTCGTTGGTATCATTAAAGCTGCGACGACATCGCCACCATCTATCAAATTCCCCGTCGAGGACACTTCGGCGTAATTGCTGAAAGCACCGGCTGCATCGCCATGTTCCAACCATGCAATTGAGAAGGCATTTGTGTCTTGATACCATCCATTCCGATTTATCGGCGGCGCATAACCTTCATAAATACTGACATTCTGAAATGAAACAAACAAGGGTTCGAGCCATGTGTCAATGTGCATCGCCACTCCAACGTCGCCCACGTTAAACTGCGGTACATCATGATGTACCAACTCGTAGTTGTTCAAGTCTCTTGGATTACTGCCTTTTATTTCTGTCGGAGCTATGCAATTGAACAGCAGGTTATTTGTGGTTGTGCCAAGGAAGGCGGCCACGGAAAATGGACCTGCTCTGTCAGGGGCAATGACTGTGGTCTCGTCATTGGAGACAGTTACATAGCTGTTGGACTCCGCGTGCAACGACACATGCGGTGTCGTTGTTATCGTGAATCGTTCCTTCGGGCCAAACACGTGGCGCACCTTGTTCGATGGCCAGTCGGCTTCGGCCTCG
>CADCOC010000136.1 GCA_902802945.1 uncultured bacterium
GTGCCCTGGAAGATGATGAACCTGTCCGTGGAGTTTATCTGCGTCGAGGCTCCGAGATCGACGGTTCCGTTTTTTGTGTCGTACTTATAGCAGTCCGCCCATGCGCCTGCGGCGCAGAGCGAGACAGCCACGACCAGCGCACGGCTCCATGCTTTTGCTCCTGTTGGTTTCATTCTCGTTCTCCTCGTTGGTTGGTTTGGTTAAGCTTTTCAGTTGTTGAATCCCCGGCTTGCCGCAGTCGTGGTAGGGCCCGCTCGCCGAGCGGGCCGCTGCGGGAACGCCCCGGCTACTCGACGAAGATCATGAAGCCGCGGGCAGGGGGATACGCGAACTCGGGAAGAGTGTCCGGGCCGAGGGCGATGTTTTCCTCGATCTGCTCCTTCGTGAGGGCTATCTTCCACACGCGAACCTCGTCGTAGCTCGACTGGGGATTTTCATTAGCCCACAAGCCGCGCCCCAGCTCGAAGGCGTTCTGGATGATCCTCGACGTCGTCCACGAGCCGACCGGCCACGCGCCGCGCCCCACCAGCGTCCCGTCCGCCTTGTGAATGTAAATCGAAACGGTGGCGTTGCCATTGCCGTCCGGCGTCACCGCAAATGCGATGTGGCACTTCTCGTTCACCGGGAACACAGCCTCGCCGATTTTTATGTTGGCGCTGTCGTTCACCCCCCAGGCACCGGACGCCAGAGCCGCGATGGGCTTGAAGAATGGCGCGTTTTTGCTGCTGTCATGGTACGCGAAATGAATGCCGGGCAGTTTATAGTTGCTATCAACGCCGAGACTGAAGCACGCCCGCCAGGCATCCCTGCTGCGCAGCGTCGTCCACAGTTCGATGGTGAACGGCGTGTCGCCGAGGGAGGCGGGGATGATGTTGGAACCCAGCTGTATCCAGGATCGGTTGTTGTTGGTTCCTCCATCCGTCAATTTGATCTCCGTGTCGTCGTTGATGTAGGTCATGTTGTCCTTGTCCGTGCCCTGGAGTGTCGCGTCGTTGCCGCCGAGGAAGCCGGTGTCGCTCAGGTTGCCGTTGAAGCTCCAGCGGTGGAGAAGGTTCGCGGTGATGGCTTCTGATTTGGACTCGGGCGGCGGGAAGGCATTCGCATACAGGCGCGCCTCCTCAGCCGAAAGCGCACGGTCGAAGAAGCGCACGTCCTGGAACGCGAGGTCGTTGTTGCTCGATAAGTCGTTGTAGCCTCCGCTGGTAAGGGCTCCGCCAAAACCTCCATTCGCGGAGCTGAGCTGGAAGCCGTTCAAGAACGGGCGACCTTCCGACTGCCAGGCCGAATGTATGCTTCCGACGGGGTGTCCGTCCCAGTACAGCGTGATCGTTCCGCCCTTCATCACGTCATAGGGAGTTCCCTGCACATGTACGGCGACGAGCGTGTGGAACGAGTTTGTCGTGTCGCCAAGGCCCGTCAGCTCGGCGATGGCGGGGATGTTCTTGCTGCTTCCATAGTTCTGGAAAATGGGCGCGTACAGTTTGCCGTTCGTGGAAGACGTCGCGACGACGAACTGCTTTCTTTGCGCCGTGCCGTTGCCGCCGACGCTGAGGACCACGCCCTTCTCCTTGTTACAGCACTTCACCGACATCGCAATCGTCCAGTCGGCGTTCAGCTTGTTGTCGCCGTCGTAAATCGAGCCGTAGCCCTTGGGGTGGACGGCTGCGTTCGGGCCGTTCGGGCCGTTTACGGCGACGTTGCCGGCGCCGATGCCGGCGGGATCTGAGCCGTTGTTGCCGGTGAACACGCGCGTGCCGTTCGTGAAGTCATAGCGGAAGAACGGATCGTCGATCGTCGCGGCAGCGTAGTTGGGAAGCGCGTCGGGGCCGCTCGCGATGCTCGCCTCGATCTGCGAGATCGAGAGCGCGCCGCTCCACACGCGCACCTCGTCGTAGTCCGCCTTGGGATCGGCATCGCCCCAGAAGTTGCGCCCGAGGGCGAACGTCTCGCGGATCAGGCTGGCCGTGGTCCATCCCATGGCCGTAAATACGTGCCCGCCGATGCGCGCGCCGGACGCATCGTGGACGTAACCTTCCACCGTCGCGCCGTTGCCGTCGCCGCGTGGCGTCACGACGATGGCGAGGTGATAGGTACCCCCTGCGGTGAGCGGGTTCTTGCCCATGAGCAGGCTCCTTTCTCCCGCTATATCTTGTTGTATTCCGTTCGGGCCGAGCGCTCCGTTCGAACCGACCACCTGGAACACGGGACCGGTGCCGCCTGTGATCTTGATCGTCGGGCTAGGGCTGTGGAACGCCGCCAGAAGGCCCTTCGTGACGGTGTTGTCCTTCCGGCCTATCGTGAACCACGCGCTGTAGTTCGTGATCTCGCGCAGCGTCGTCCACATCTCGATGGTGAACGGCGCATCGCCGGGGGGAAGGATTGCGGAGCTCTTGCCCGGGTTCAAATCAACCCACGACGTCCCCTTGTCGCCGCCGGCGAGGCTGATGGCGGTGTTGCCGTTGACGAACGTGACGGAGGTGCCGTTGTCCGTGCCGGTGATGCCGCCCACGCTGTCGGTATAGTCGCCGTTGAAGCTCCAGCGGTGGAGAAGCGTCGGCGACACGGCGGAAGCGTCGGCGGAGAGGTAGATGGTGTTGCCTTCGCGCACAATCGTGCCTGCGCAGCCGGAGACGGTGACCTGATCGAGAGAAACGCCGTCGAGCGACGAGGTGCAGGCGATGAGCGGAAATCTTCCCGTGGACGGCACGGGACACTCGACGCAGAGCGTGACAGGGCCCGTGATTCCAAGACTCGGCACCGTGAGCCGCGGCGCGGCCGCGCTGGGCTTGCCGAGGTTCAGCGCGATACCGTCGAGCACGAGGCCGTAGGGGAGAGTCGATTGTGCGAACGTGACGGTGCCGCCGCCCGTCAGGCGCAGCTTGCCCGTGCCCGTGAACGCGGGAATCGTCTGGTCGTGGCCGCCGGTGTTGAAGGACGCAGGATTGCCGGTGATCTGCATCGTGCGCGTCTTGGTGTTGGAGGCGTCGAACGCCTGCACACTGAAGATGTTGGCCGCCGTTGCAACAAGCGTTCCATCGCCCCATGTGAAGACTTGCCCGTTGCCCATCCTGAAGGTTATGTTGCCCGCCGCCAGCGTTCCGCCGTTGAGGTTGAGTGTGGAGACGCCGGTGCTCACGGTCGTGCCGCCCATGTAGATCGTACCAACCGTCGCCTCGCCTCCGTTGATGGTGATCGTACCGGAGGCGGAAACGGCTACAGCATCATTCCACTGCACCGAGCTGCGCAGCACGGCATCGACCTTGAGGATGCCGCTGTTGAGCGTGAGCGTGGAAGTGTTGTTCTTGCCTATGCCGCTGCCCACGGCGAGGTAGCCAGAGCCATTGGCCGTCGAACACCAAAGCGTGCCGCCGTTGATGTTCAAGTTCCCAGGCGAGTCATTTTCAATGCCGATGAAATTACAGGTGCCATTGCTGTTTCCGCCAACCTTGAGCGACGCTCCCTCGTTGATGTTCATGGTGCCCTGATAGATGAGGATGCGGTCGGTGGAGTTTATCTGCGTCTCTGCACCGTAGTTGTACACTCCACCATTGATATTGGTGGGTACACCTGCCTCGGCGTTCATTGCCGCGCAGAGCGAGACCGCCGCGACCAGCGCGCGGAACCATGTTTTTGCTCTTGAGATTGTTTTCATCTTCGTTCTCCTCGTTTGTTAAACTGTTGTTGTTGAAATCGGGACCGTGACAGCAAGCGTACAACAGCAAGGGCTCTTGACTGCGAGCTGGGCCATGGCTGCAAGGTTACCGGAATTTCAAGTACGTGCCGTCGGACTTGTAACTGCCTTCGAGCGACTCCATCTTGCCTTCGCCGTTGAACCGCACCTTCTCGATCCCGGCGTCGTCCTGGTTCGCGAAGGCAAACCTCGTCGCTCCGCCATCGGCCGCCACGAGCGGCGTCTCGGTGTTGCCGTTCACGATTGCCGCCGTATAGTTCATGCGCTTGGTGTTCAGCACTAGCTTCACCGTGTACTCGGTGTTATGCGCCGGCGTCACGCCCGTCAGGTCGATCCACCGCCGCGTGCCGTTCACTTGCGTATATGCCTGGAAGCAGCCGGTTTTATAGATGCGCACGCCCGCCCGGGCCTTGTCGTTGCTGATGCCGTCGTTCATGTCTTCGTTCCATGAGCCGAAGGACACCTTCATGATAATCGTCGTCCTCACGCCCTTGGACGGTTCCAGCGCCGTGAACACGTTTTCACCGTCGAACGTAATCTTGCCGTCCACGTATTCGAAGTCGTTGAGCCACGTACCCGTCAACTCCTGCATTTCCTCCCGCTCGTCGAGCCAGTGCTTGGCGTGGCTCGCCGGGGTGTCGGGGTAAAGTCCGCCGTCGCCGTAGTACGGGACTTTCGTGATTGTGGCCGTGGCGGTGTCGCCGCCCCATTCGCCGCACAGGAACGCCTTGGCCTTGACCGTGGTGGTGGAAGAGACGGTGAACGGCTCTTCGTAGAGGGCGCTTGAAGACGTCGGCTCGCTGCCGTCCGTCGTGTAGCGGATTTCGGCCGCCGCGTCCGCGCACGCGATCTCCACGGTGCGCGTCCCGATGTAGAACGACGTGCCGTCCGCAGGCGAGATGACGGGAACCGCGATTGTGGCGAGCTTCAGTTCCACGCCAGGAATGTCCTCCACGCTGCCGAGGTTGCCATCATAAGAGCCGACCGACTCCTTGTACATATCCCCGCGTATAAAGCCGGTCGAGACACACGCCGCCACGGTCAGGTTCGTGGCCGCCGCGTTGCCCGATCCGTCGCCCATGCCGATGGAATACTGCCCCGCCGGAAGGAAAAGCGCGTAGATGCCATTGGCGTCGGTCGTCGCGGTGATGCGCTCGCGGCTCGTCCGATTCAACGCCGTGACCGTGGCGTTGGCCATCACGGCGTCGGATGCGTCCTTCATGCGTCCGCTCACGATTGTGCAGTTGGGCGTCCCCTGCGGATAGATGTTGTAGATGATGGTTTGGATGGCGGTGTAATTGGCACCCGCCTGCGAGAGATCCGGCGGATTGTACCAGGCGTCGGACGACCCCTCCCAGCCAAAGTTGAAGTGGACGTAGAGCGTGTCGCCCTGATAGCCGTAGCCGTCCGCGACGATGGCGTGCCCCGGAACGCTCACGGCGACGGGCAGCTTCGCGTCAAGGCTCGCGAGGATTCCGCGCTTCCATTCGTCTTCGGACGGAGAGTATTTGCATGCGGCGTTGGCGTAGCCGAACTGGTCCGTAAAGCGCAGGTAGAGAGCGCTGATTCTTGAAGCGCCGCCGCTCGTGGAGTAATCCATGTAAACGGAGATTCCAATATCGCGCAGCAGCTTGCCGATGGCCTGTTTGTTCGCGGTGGAAGAGGTAGCGCCCATGTTGTTCCAGTCGTACGTTCCGCCGAACGGCACGCCGTCCCATGGTTCGTACGCGCCGCCCGCCGGCTTCTGGTAGCCGAGCTCCGCCGTGTAGAGGTTGTTCGTGTAGTTCTTGAGCAGGGTGACGCTGGACTGCGGCCACTGGTGGTAGTACATGATCTGTCCGCCCGCCGTCGCCACGCAGCCGCAGACGAAGCGGTAGTTGGCGTCGGTATCTACCGTGGGCGTGTAGTAGTTGTACGCCACGCGAGGGTATGAGTGATGTCCCTGGCTCCATGCAGTCGTAAGCAGCTTGCCCACGCGCAGGTCGCCGGGGTTGGTGGTGATTCGGCCCGCCTGGAGCCGCGTCCCGCCCTTCGCCGCCGCCACCATGAGCTCCGCCCACTTCGTCGCCTTGCCGCTGGGAGCGGCCGCGAGGCGCCGGCCGCCGGTAGAAGTGCTAGAGGAGCTAGATGTGCTAGATGCGCTAGAGGCCGCAGCCACGTCGATGGGCAACATCGCCAGAAGCGGGTTCTGTGTCACGTCGTCCACCCACGTGCCGGACTTCGAGTAGGCGATCACCGGCTCGAGCTCCGTATCGCCCGAGGTCACGACGAAACCACCGCCCTCAAGGCTCACCACGTAGAACTTGCCTTTGCCGTCCTGGCCGGTGTATTCCCGCACGCTCGCGGGCTGGGCCGTGAAATCCTCGCCCAGCGCGGCCTTCACGCGCACCCATCCTGCGACGGCGATCATCGCGTCGTCGCCACTCACCTCTTCGGCAAGCAGCGGGAACGCCGCGCCAGCCGCGACCATCGCCAAGACCGTCGCCCTGAACAGCGCACGGCTCCATGTATTTGCTTTTGTGGTTGCTTTCATTTTCAGATTCCTTCTTTGTTAAGCTTCTATGGTGAAATCGTTGCTGTGACAGCAAGCGTACAACAGCAAGACGCTCGGGCCGTGACGGCAAGGCATCCCGACTACTCGACCAGGATCATGGCGTTGCGGTAAGGAGCCGCCTGATCGGCCACCGGGAATTCCTCCGCGTATGCGCGCGCCTCGGCGGAGGTCAGCACCTTCGTGTAGAAGCGGACGTCCCGGAACGCCATTCCGCTCGCCTTTTCCGGCTCGACGTAGTATGGTTGTAAGGCCGACCCGTCACCGCTGAGAGTTCTGTTGTAGATCTTGCCGTACTTCAAGTTGTCCATGAACTGACGTCCATTCGCATCCGCGTTCACGATCGAGCCTTTGTACTTCCCGTCCCAGTAGATGCCGAACGTGCCAGTCTGCCATGTACTGTTGTTGTTTTTCTGGTTCCGGGCGTGGACGATCACGAGCGAGTGGTATTTGCCCGTTGTGTCGCCAAGGCCGTTGAGCGAGATTTTGGCTTGGCAGGTGTTAATGTTAGATTCCGCGCTTCCGTAGCGCTGCGGGACCGAGATGAAGAGCCCGCCCGACGAATCGCTGGTCGAGCAGATTGCCAATGCCTTCTTCCCACTGGTTTCCACGCCGCCGAGCGTGAGCATGAGTCCGTTCTTGCCGCTCTCGACGGACGGCGCCTTCACGCTCATGGCGAGCGTCCAGTCGCGGTTGAGGCCGCCAGTGACAGTGCCGTTTCCCGTCTTGTCGGGGAACGACGCGTATTTGCTGCCCCCTACGCCGCCCGAGACCCTTGTGCCGGTTCCGACGAGGCCCGCATCCGTGAATCCATCGCCTTCCACGGCCAGCTTGCCGGTCGAGAAGTTGTGGCGGAAGTGGTAGTCGTCAACGTCGCACACCGCCGCAGCGGCAACGGGGAAAAGCGAAGCGTACGATGCAATTTCGGACACCGCCAAAGCGCGGGTGAAGAAGCGCACGTCGCGCAGTGCTGCGTCGGGGTTGCCGGTCAGGTCGTTATAGCCGGAGCAGCCGGTATTCAGGGTGGAGAACCTGAAGCCACTCTCGAAAAGGCGTTCGCCGCCGTTAGTTCCCGTATCGATCGTGCCGATCTGCGCACCGTCCCAGTAGAACGTGATAAGTCCCGTTTCCTGCTGGTTCGGGAACTTCTTCGTCCCCTTGCTCGCCTCATGGACGGCGACGAGCGTATGGAACGAATTCGTCGTGTCGCCCAAGCTCGCGGGATTGAGCGTAAGAGGCACGTTCACACCGCTTCCGGTGTTATATCTCTGTATGGCGGCGATGTGGAGCATGCCGGGCGTAGAGGACGAGCAGATGGCAAGTTGCTTCCTCTGATTTGTGTCACATTTGCCGAGGCAGAGGATCACGCCCTTCTCGACGTCGCACGACTTGAGGGACATCGCGAGCGTCCAGTCTTCGTTCAGCTTCGTGTCGCCATCGGTAATCGTGCCTGTGCCGCAGGCGTGGACGGCCTTGCCGTAGCCGTTGGGGCCGTTGACCGCCGTGTATCCGCTCCACGACGCCGTCGGCTCGATCGGGTGTTTATAGTGCGAATAGACCTTCGTGCCGGACGTGAAGTCGTAGCGGAACAGGAAGTCGTCGATCACGTCTCCTACCTTGCACGGCGGGAACGCCTCCGCGTACAGCTGCGCCTCCTCCGCCGAAAGAGCGCGGTCGAAGAAGCGCACGTCCTGGAACGCGAGGTTGTTGTTGCCCGACATGTCGCTGTAGGCGGAAATGTCTCCTCCAAAACCTCCATGCGCGGAGCTGAGCTGGAAGCCGTTCGCGAACGGACGGTCGCCTGACTGATAGGCCGAATGCAGGCTGCCGACGGGCTTTCCGTCCCAGTACAGCGTGATTGAACCTCCCTTCATCACGCTATAAGGAGTTCCCTGCACATGGACGGCGACGAGCGTGTGGAACGTATTTGTCGTGTCGCCAAGGTTCGTCAGTTCGATGATGGCGGGGATGTTCCTGTAGTTGTTGTTGTTGCCCCATTTCTGGAAAATGGGCACGTACAGCTTGCCGTTCGTGGATGACGTCGCGACGACGAACTGCTTCTTGTTCAGCGTGCCATTGCTGCCGACGCTGAAGACCGCGCCCTTCTCCGTGTTGCAGCACTTCACCGACATCGCGATCGTCCAGTCGGCGTTCAGCTTGTTGTCGCCGTCGGAAATCGTACCGTAGCCCTTGGGGTGGACGGCGGTGTTCGCGCCGTTCGGACCTTTTACGGCGACGTTGCCGGAGCCGGAGCCGGCGGGATCTGTGCCGTTGTTGCCGGTGAACACGCGCGTGCCGTGCGTGAAGTCGTAGCGGAAGAACGGGTTGGCAATCGTCGCGGCGGCGTAGGCGGCTGGAAGCGCGTCGGGGCCGCTCGCGATGTTCGCCTCGATCTGCGAGATCGAGAGCGCGGCGTTCCACACGCGCACCTCGTCGTAGTCCGCCTGGGGATCAGGATCGTTCCAGAAGTTGCGCCCGAGGGCGAACGTCTCGCGGATCAGGCTGGCCGTGGTCCATCCCGTGACCGTATATGCGTATCCGCCGATGCGCTCGCCGGTGGTCGCATCGTGGACGTAGCCTTCGATCGTCGCGCCGTCGCCGTCGCCGCGTGGCGTCACGACGATGGCGAGGTGGTAGGTGCCCCCTGCGGTGAGCGGGTTCTTGCCCATGAGCACGTTGTTTGCGTCCTGGTTCGACTTGACAGCCTTGAACGCGGGACCAGTGCCGGTTGAGTTGTTCCAGGCCCTGACTTGCGCGTTAGGGTTGTGGAACGCCACCATAAGGCCCTTCACGTTGTAGTTGTCCTTGCGGCCTAGCGTGAACCACGCGCTGTAGTTCGTGATGGTGCGAATCTTCGTCCACATCTCGATGGTGAACGGCGCATCGCCGGCGGGGAGGATCGAGGCGCTCTGATTCGGGTTCAGCTCGACCCACGACGTCCCCTTGTTGCCGCCGGCAAGGCTGATGGCGGTGTTGTTGTTGACGAACGTGACGGAGGTGCCGTTGTCCGTGCCGGTGAGGCCGCCCACGCTGTCGGTATAGTCGCCGTTGAAGCTCCAGCGGTGGAGCAACATCGACGCCAAGGTGGACGTCACGGAGACGTAGATGGTGTTGCCTTCGCGCACAAGCGTGCCCGCGCCGCCGGCGACCGTGACCTGGTCGAGAGAAACGCCGTCGAGCGACGAAGTGCATTCAATGAGCGGATATCGTTCAGAGGGCGTCGCGGGAGGCGTGGCTCTGATCACGACAGGGCCCGTGATCTCGAGGCTCGGGACCGTGAGCCGCGGCGTGTTCGCGTCGAGCGTGCCGCAGTCCAGTATAATGCCGTCGAGCACGAGGCCGTAGGAGAGCGTCGATTGCTCGAACGAGGCGGTGCCATTGCCAGTCAGGCGCAGCTTGCCCGTGCCCGTGAACGCGGGAATGGACTGCGTGGACCCTGCGGTGTCGAAGGTCGCAGGATTGCCCGTGATCTCCAGCGTGCGCGTCTTGGTGTTGGAGGCGTCGAACGTCTGAAAATTGAAGATGTTGTCTGTCATCGCCACGAGCGTTCCGCCGCCCCACGTGAAAACCTGCCCGTTGCCCTTCCTGAAGGTGATGTTGCCCGTCGTCAGCGTTCCGTCGTTGAGGATGAGCGTGGAGACGCCTGTGCTGACAGTCGTGGCACCCATCAAAACCGTGCCAACCGTCGCCTCGCCTCCGTTGATGGTGATCGTGCCGGAGCTGCTCACTCCCGCAGAATCGTTCCACATCACGGAACTGCGCAGAACAGAATCGACCTTGAGGATGCCGCTGTTTAGCGTGAGGAAGGAAGACGCGGAATTGTTGTTGTTGCCGACGGCGAGATAGCCCGAGCCGTTAGATGCGGCGCACCAGAACGTGCCGCCGTTGATGTTCAACGTACCGCTCACACTGTTCCTGTCAATTCCGATGAAGTTGCAGCTGCCGGAATCGTTACCGCCAGCCTTGACAGATGCGCCCGTGTTGAGGTTCACCGTGCCCTGGAAGATGATGAACCTGTCCGTGGAGTTTATCTGCGTCGAGGCTCCGAGATCG
>CADCOC010000137.1 GCA_902802945.1 uncultured bacterium
CGACAACTCCGGCGGATTCGGTCCTGCCGCCAACCACGCCTACCATACGGTCGGCTACAAGGATCCCACGATGTCCGCCTACGCGCGCTTCAACGTGAAGAACCTGAAGATGCGTCCGGCCGCCGACATGGGCGACCCGAACAACGCGAACACGATCCGCTGGAGCCACTACAAGGGCACGGCGACGGACGTCACGGCGAGCACGTTCAAGCGTGACGACTTCGCGTGGGACTTCTGCTGCATCACGAACAACCTCCAGAAGCTCACGTGGTACGGAAGCAACGACGCGACGTACATGAACGGCTACACGGTGAACCGCTACGAGGGCTGGTTCTACGTGACGGCGGAGAACGCGGGCAAGGCGTGGACGTTCCGCAGCAACTACGACGACCGTGCGGCGCTCTGGATCGACGGCGTGGATTCGGGACTGACGGGCGACAGCAACAACACGCTCTCCTACACTGTCACGCTCGCACAGGGCTGGCACAAGTTCCGCATCCAGACGGCGGACTTCACCGGCAACGCCGGTCCGTGGAGCGGACAGAACAAGAAGCCGGTCTCCTACCAGGTGGCAGGCGGCGCGGAGACGCTCTTCAGCGAGGCGACGCTCCCGATGACGGTGTGTCCCGACGGCTACATCCAGGGCGGCGTGACGCTCGCCTCGAACGCGACGCTCTCCAACAACGCGACCGAAAACGCGGCCGTCATCTATGGCGACGTGACGGCGACGGGCACGGGCGCGACGATGAGCGGCGCGTTCAAGTTCGACGGCGGCACGCTCGCGTTCCAGAACGTCGCGCCGAACGCGAACGACCTCTCCACGGTGCTGGCGTTCCGCGCTCCGGCGACGGACTACCTCGCCGATGTCGGCGCGATCACGGTTGACTTCACGGAGAAGCCGACGCGCAGCAAGGTGAAGGTGTGCCCGGCTGGCGGCCTCACGGCGGAGACTGCCGCGCAGAAGGTGCGCGTGACCGTTGACGGCGAGCCGTCTGTCCACTTCAGTTGCTTCGTCGAGAACGGCGACCTCAAGATTCGCCTCTCCCGCGGCACTGTCCTCTTCGTGCGGTAGCCGGTAGGAACGGCCCCCGTGTCGGCCGCAGCGGTCACGGTGCGCACTCTATCCCGAATACTTCAGCAACCGCGTCGTGTTAAATCGCCATGTGATGAAAGGATGAGGAGTGTCGCAATGGATGTGTCAAGGCTTGGTTTTATAAAGGGGTTTCTTGCGTCGATGGGGCTGGGGGCCATCGACGGCGGAAGCCTCTTCGCCGCGCCGTCCGGGTGGACGCCGCCGAAGAACGCGAACCTCGTGTTCGGCGTTGTGAGCGATACGCACCTGCGGACGACGTATGGTCCGAGCGGACGGCCCGGACGCAGATGGCCCCACAAGTACTTCGCCGCCGCGCTCGCGTACTTCAAGGAACAGAACGTCGACGCGGTCGTGCACTGCGGCGATTTCGCGCACCGGGGGCAGGTCGAGGAGATGCGCTTCCACGCCAGGGTCTGGAACAAGATTTTCCCGAAGAACCTGGCTCCTGACGGACACGAGGTCGTCAAGTTGTTCGTGACGGGCAACCACGATACGGAAGGTGCCGGTTACGGCAGTTTCGTCAAGAACAATTATCCCGATCCGGCGGTGCGCGCGAAGCACGTACTACAGACGGACATGGCGGCGAATTGGGAACGCATCTGGGGCGAGAAGTACGAGCCGGTGTGGCACAAAGAGGTGAAGGGATACCACTTCTTCGGACGGAACCACAAGGAGCCGAAGGAAGAGCTTGTGTCTTGCTTGAAGCGTAACGCCGCCGTCTTCTCCGAAAGTAAGGCGAAGGGACGCCCCTGCTTCTACATGCAGCATTCGCGTCCGCTCTGGGACGTGCGCAAGCTGCTGCGCCATCTGTGCCGGGGATGCGTTCCCGTCTCGTTCTTCGGACACAACCACTGGAGCGCGTCGAGCTGGAACGTCATTTCCCTCTACAGGGGCAACGTGCCGTGCATCCAGGTTCCGTCGTGCGAGCCGCGCGGCTGTGGCGGACTCGTCGGCGACGCATGGATCACCAAGGCTAAGATCGAGAAGACGCCTCAAGCCTGCAAGGGACGCCAGGGTTATGTGGTGCGCGTATACGACGACATGCTCGTCATTTCGCGGCGCGAGTTCGGCGCGGGCGGGAGTCTGGGCGAGGACTGGGTTATGCCATTCGGGAATGTCAGTCCCCATCCGTTCTCGAAGGAGGGCCTGAAGAAAGCCGCCGGTGCGCCGCAGTTCCGCGCTGGAGCGAAACTGGTCATCGATGAGGGCAAGGAGGATGGCCAGGAAATCAAGATTTCCATCCCTCTCGCCGACGGCAATCCAAAGTGTCGCGTCTATGCGTATGAGGTCGAGATCGCAGGCAAATCCGGCGTACTGCGCAAGGCGATATACGCCGCAGGGTGCAACCTCGGCATGGGGCATGAGCCAGACGGGGGCGTGACGACGCTCCTTGTCGGCAAGTCCGAACTACCGAAAGGTGAAGGGTTTTCGGTCTCTGTGACTCCGCTCACGTCAGTTGGCACAAGGGGCATGGCGATAGTGGAAATATAAGATCAAGGCATTGAGACTCTTGGTTTTTTACTAATAACGAGCATTGTGGAAATGATTTTCGCCTGATTTTCGGCTTGCGTGCGGCGGTGAGATTATGGTATCATTACGCCCATTCAACTGGCCATGGGCGTATTATTGAAAGAGGAATCCGCAAAAAACGGTAGGGCGGCATCGACGATGCCGCCGCATTCCGGCGGTTTCATCGAAACCGCCCTACCGGGTTGCATCGAAACCGCCCTACCGGGTTGCATCGAAACCGCCCTACCGGGTGAAAATGGAGGAAAAACGATGAGAAAACTTATCAGTGTTCTGGTACTTGCGGGGGCGGTGACGGCGCTGGGCGACGGGTTACCGGCCGGCTACACGCAGCTGCCGTACCTCAAGGCAAACAAGAACGTCCAGGTCAAGACCGGCTACACGCCAGCCGCAACGGACAAGATCGTGATGACGTGGTGTCCCACGCAGGTCTCCGCGACGGAGACCCTCTGGTGCGCGCGTTCGGGGACGACCGCTGCCGCGTTCACGGCGTTTGCGTACGGCGGGAAAAAGGTGGGCATCATCATCAACGATACTGCGTACTCTGACACTTCTACTCCTACAACCTTTACGGAAAACAAGCGCGATCTCCTAGCCGCCTACACGAAATACACAGCCATTGCCGACGGCAACGCCAAGACGCTTGTGGTCACAAATGCCTTCACGGGCGCAGAGGTGGTGAATGCCTCGTGGACGGTCGCCAACAACTTCACGGTCGGCTCGCAGCTCTGCCTGTTCGCATCGCACAGTAGTCCCTCTAAGATAAATTCGCCCGGCAACTGGTCTTCCCACTTCCTCTACTCGTTCAAGGTCTATGACGCGTCGGGGGCTCTTAAGCTCGATCTCGTTCCCGCGAAGGACTCAAACGGCACCGTTGGTCTCTACGACACCGTGGGCGGCAGCTTCAAGACGTTGAGCAACGGCACCGGCTCGCTTTCCGACACGCTGATCGACAAGACCTTCGATGACGACTTCATGCTCCTCGGCGACGAGGTGTTCGGAAAGGTCACCGTGGCGGCGGGCAAGACGCTCGACCTCAACGGGCACAACCTCACCGTGGGCGGCCTCGCCGGAGACGGCACGATCACAGCCGGCCTCCGGGACCTCACCTTGCCAGATCCGAACGGCGAACGCGTGACGCAAACGGGAACTTTCTATGGCGACACCAAGGGAAGCAACCTGTTCAACGACAACTATTCGCGGGTGGCTGATGCAACGAACCGCCTCATCGTGCAGACGGCGAAGCTTCCAATTTCCGTGACGTACGACTTCGGTGCGGAGACGCCGCAGAAGGTCGATTGCTACAAGATCTACTGCGGCACCTGGGAGAACAACCAGGCGCGCGGCCCGAAGGCGTGGATGTTCGAGGGCTCTGACGATGTGAACGGTACCTGGACGCCTCTCCATTCGGTTGACAACGAGACCTGGTTCAACACGCACGAGGTGCGCACGTACTCGTTCGCCAATTCCACCGCCTACCGTTACTACCGCATCACGTTCACGGCCTCGAGTACGACGTATCTGGAACTGGTGCAGCTGGAATACTTCGACAGTTCCCTGGGCAACGCCGCGCAGGGCGAGCTTCACGTCGCCGTGCCGCAGGGCGTGGAGTCTACCAACTCGACGGTGACGATCCACGGCAACGTCAAGCTCGTCAAGGAAGGCGAGGGCACGTTCGTCGGCAACAAGCTGGATCAGGCGTATTACGGCGGCAACCTGGTTTCGGAGGGTTCGCTCAAGGCCATGAAGGACATGCGCCTCCCGTTCGGCGCGGGCGGGGCGGACGTGCAGGTCGAATCGGGCGCGGCGTATGACTTCAACGGTGCGAACACCTGCTACATCTACCACTTTCAGATGAACGGCGGAAAGCTGGTCAACACCGGAACGTCATTGAACTCGTCGAACGCCCAGGTCGGAAAGATGACGCTCATGGCGGATTCTTACATGGAAGGCCCGTCTGGACTTGGCTTCCGCAGGGCGAACAACGCTCACGTAATCGTTGATCTCGCCGGGCATACGCTCTCCATCAGCAACGACAAAACGATTGTGGTCACTGCTGTGACGTTCTCCAACGGCGTCGTCCGCATTCAGGGACCTGGCGGCATTCCATTCCACAACGGCTGTCATGCCGACACGGCTACGGTTGACCTGCAAGGTGCCATTGCCGTGTACGATGCCGACACGACCGTGAGCAACCTCTGCCTCCGCAGCGGAAGCACATCTTCGGAGAATAGCGACTCCAAGTATGCATTCAAGGTTTCCGGCACGTTCAAGACGGAGACGGACGACTTCCCGTTCGTGACGATGATGGACGGCTCGACGCTCGACCTGAAAGATTGCGAGGGCGCGTTCAACGCCGTCAGCGCAAGCTCAAACTCGAATGGTTACAGGCTTCGTTTCGCCCCCGACGCGACTGTGACGATCGACGTAAGCGGGCGCACCTTTTCCACCGGCGACCAGCTCATCGCATGGGACGAGCTCCCGCAGAACGTGACGTTCAAGTTCGACGATACGACCGCCGCGGGCGGTGTCGAGCCGGTTGTCACGGAGCGCGGGCTCTTCTACGGCGTCGTCGCCAACACCGTGGAAGAGGCGTGGTGGACCGGCGGTGCGGGCGACGGCGACGTCGCCAACTCAGCCAACTGGCTCTGCAAGAACGTCTTCGGCGAAACGATGACGGACGTCGTGCCGACCGACGTCACGCACGTTTATCTCGAAGGCGCGCTGGCGACCAACGTCCCGAGTCTCGCCTGCCGCATCTGCACGCTCACCAACGCGACGCTTGCCGCCGACAGCGACCTCCGCAGCCTCGGCGCGAAGCTCGAAATCGCGCCCAATGCGACGGTCAATCTCAACGGCAAGAAGCTCTACGTCTCGGCCTCTTCGCAGATCGGCACCTGCACCGTGAGCAACGCGGTTCCAGTCGATCTTACCTCGCCCGATACGACCGGCAATCACGTCACGCAAACCGGGACGTTCTACGGCGGCACAATTGGCGCGAACATCTTCAGCGACAACTACGTGCGCCAAGTAGATGGCGTACACCGCATTATCGTCGAAGCGAAGAACCTTCCCATTTCCGTCGCCTACGACTTTGGTGCGCCGACGGTCGTCGATGCCTACAGAATCTGGACGGGGCCGATTTCGAAAGGGGCAAACCGTCTGCCGATGCGCTGGAAGGTCGAAGGTTCGACTGATGGCGCGGACTGGGCACTTCTCGACTACCGCAAGGACGTGTCGGCGTATGGCGAAGGGAATGGACACCGGACCTATTCTTTCGACAACGAGACGGCGTACAGCCGCTACCGCATCACGCTTGAGGCCGCGCAGTTGGACAACAGCGGTTACCTTGAGATGGTGCAGCTTGAGTACTTCCATCTGAAGCCGACTCAGGGCGAGCTGCACATCGACACGACAGGCGTCTCGGGCGAAGTTGCGTTCCCTAGCATGTCGCTGCTCGGGAACATGCGCCTCGTCAAGGAGGGTGCGGGAACGCTCCTCCTCTCGAAGAAAGAGCAGACGTACGTCGGCGGCATGGAAGTACTGGGGGGGACAGTCGCCATCCCGACCTCGGAGTGGGCGAGCAATGGGTTCTTTGGCGAGCGCGGTGGCGACGTCATCGTGCGCGGGAACAACTCCGGCGTAGCGGGAGCGGAGTCTGGCGTCATCGAGTTTAACGCGAGGGAGGGCTACACCGGCTACAGGTACATACTGGACGGCGGGGCAGTTTACGATCCTAGCCTCGCCAACTTGACCGACATCCGGCTCAACACCAATTCCTGGATCAAACTGACCTCCGTCACGCCGAAAAACGGCACGAACTACATCGGCCGTGCGCTCAGCCCGTCCTTTGTCGATCTGCGCGGATACACGCTTTCCACGTACATAGAGGGAGGCGGACGGACGCTCTACCTCAACAACGTCACGGTTGACGACGGTCTTGTGGATGTCGTGTCTGGTGGGTGGTTTGGTTCGCTCGGCACGATCGTCGCCACGAACAACGTGTCGTTCAGGGTGAATTGCGCGTGCGACATCCAGGGGGAGTTCTACGCGAAAAACTACACCTATCTGCAAGTCAGCCCAAACTACAACCGAGGCGACGGCGTGGTCGATGTCTATGGGACGTTCGGCATGGCCTCCCGGGCCTTCCATGGTACGCGGCTGCACGACGGCTCGACGATTGATTTCGCTGATTATGGCGCCAATATTCCGTTCCCGCTGCCGGCGGTCTCCGTAATCGTCGACACAGAGCCGGGAGACAAGACGCTCCGCTTCGAGCCGGGCGCGACGATTGGCGTGAAGCTCGGCGAGCGCGAGGTCGCGAAGGGGACGTGCATCATCTCGTGGGATGCGGAGACCGCGCCCGACGCGACGGTGAAGTTCGTGCCGGCCGACGAAGACCGGAACTACAGGCTCAGGAAGCAGTCCGACGGCCTCTACTACCATCCCTCGAACGGCTTCATGCTAATCGTGCGGTAAGGCAGCAAGTCCGCAATCCAAAGCTACCCCGTAGCCGCCGCACAGGATCACCTATTCCCTAATGGTGGAGGTGGGGGAAGAAAAACTACCGCCCGAGAAAATAGGGACCGCCGCGCCCTATTTCCGCAAACAGTCGTTTTTTTTCCGTCACCTGTCATACCAAAACTTCTGTTTTTAGGAACGCGCATAGTATATCATAGTACTTATCCACGTGGGGGAAGAAAAACGAACCTTCCCCTATTTTGTTTTCAGAAATAGGGACCATTGATTCTGTTGGCGTCATCCTATCCTGTCGTACAAAGTCATAGACCATCACTTAACATCATACTCATTTCGCATTAATCTATCTATCGTAGGCACAGCCTTTAGCCAACTCCAATCGTTGGGATCTCCAAAACGCCATTTATTAATAAGCCGCGCATGGAGTTTCCCGCTTCGGCTATTCATCAGCAAGACCATGCCAGTATAATTTGTGGTAAGGCATGTAAAGGTCAAATACTCCCTTGGCATTGTAAACTGCCACAAATCAGGCAGAACCTCCACGTACGTCGACGAGTTGTTCGGGGTTCCACCATCCTTTTCGGACAGAACATTCTTAAAACAATTCGTTGCAACAGTGTATCCATAGTCCCTTGCCATCTCAAGAAATGCTTCCCTCGTTGTACGACATGTCAATCGCGTTTCCCACGGACCACATCCTTCAGGGGTGGTGACCCCTACATACGCAATGTCGACCGCGTCTTTGGGAACCGCCCGCCACCCACGGAACCAATGGACAGGCCCGTCATATTTCCGCGCCATCATTTCTGCACGGGTCGCATAAAACGCCCATTCACCCCCATCAGATGCCAGCCGAGAGAAAAACAATGTCGCGTTGCTTAATATCCAGACAAAGGCTACCAGTGGCAATACAAGAAAGGCGCAAATCAACGCGCGCCTGACGATTACTTTTTTCATCGCGCCTCCTCGCGGCTTCCGTGGCCGACTAAAAGCCTTTGCTTCATTTGCTTAGTATCCTGTCTATATCTGTCAAGAGCCTTTGGTTGTTTTGACGCTGGCGGTGAGGAGCTTGATGAGCTCGGTGCAGTCGGCGCAGAGAGAGTCGAAGGCAGGTGACGGCTCGACAAGTTCACTGTCGCGAAGGAGTTCGAGCCAATATTCAGTCTCTGCTGCTTCTTTGAGCGCAATCTGTAGCTTCGACGCAAAATCAGTCTTACTCTGCGCATAGCGGCTTTCGGCGATATTCGCGCCGATTGAGGTGCCTGATCGTAGCATCTGCTTCGCGATGACGGATTCCTTGCGTTCGCGCAAGTACTTGTACAGGCGAACGACACGCAAGGCAAACGCCTTCGACTTTGTAAGCAAGATGCTGTCTTTCATCAGCTGTTGTCCTTTCTTTCGCACTGCCACAGGTTATAGTGAATAGTGAATAACGAATAGCTTCCACCATTAGGGAATAGGTCCAATGACGGTCCATTCCCAACCTATTCACTATTCACTATCACCTATTCCCTAATGGTGGAGGTGAGGACTCTTAAACGGAACTCGAAAAAATAGGGACCGCCCGTCTCTATTTTTTTTATGTTCCGCTTGAAGCATCTCATCTGTCAATCGGAAACGTGAATATTATATCATATTTCCGATGAATCGGTGACTTTCTACTCCTGTCGGCTTTCAAACGGAACTTTCTCTATTTTGTTTTGGAAATAGGGACCATTGTCTCTAAAATCATTCTGGGGGTTCTTGAAGGTCGGCTACCGCACGGTCATGAGCTCGTCCCAGCGCGTCGTTGGCCGCTTTGAGAGCTTCGACCTCTTCATCTGCCACGAGCGTGGGCCGATGCCCTCGGCGGCGGAGAAAACCTTTCCCTTTCCGTAGCGGGCGTTGAGCGCGTCTACCGCCTTGTAGAGCCGAGACCGTTCAGTAGGCGGGGTCGTATCGAACAGGTCGGTCTGCCGTGGCGCACCCGGCTTTTCGAGTCCGAAGAACACGATGCCGGTCTTGCGGTAGCGCAGCCCCGGCGTGTACAAGGCCGCCACCTCCGGCCGGAAGGCGCGGAGCATCTCGTTCGTCGCGTCCGTGGGAACGGGGAACGCCACCGTCCTGCCCACGAAATCGCCCCCACCGCCCGCCGCAAAGATCTGGGCGTAGATGTTGCACCCGGCGGCGAGAAGCCCGTGTCGGCGCAATTTTGCCGCCGCCTGCGCGGCGAACGAGGCCATCGACTCCTCAAGGGCCTCCAAGGTGGTCGCAGGGGTTCCGAACGAGCGGGAACAGGACACGGTATCGGGGGCTGCGTCGTAGTCCTTGTCCTCGCAACAGGGAACGCCCCGCAGCTCCATCGCCGTGCGGAGGAGCGTCACGCCGCCCACGGCACGGATCGTCTCGTCCGGCGCGTCACGGAGGTGCTGTGCGGTCAGGATGCGTTCGGCGCGGAGCTTGACCGGCAGACGGCGGCCTACGCCCCAGACCTCGTCCACGGGCAGGGAGGCAAGAATCTCCGTAGGATCGTCGGGCATGAGAAACACGCCTTCCGGCCGTTTCTTTCCGATGTGGTTTGCGATCTTGGCGAGCGTCTTCGTGGGCGCGAACCCCACGCCGCAGGGAATGCCCACCCAGCGGAGTATCTTGGCGCGGAGACGGCGACCGTATGCGGGGTAGTCCTCTGCGGCGGTCGTGGGCGGGTAGATGAACGCCTCGTCGATGGAATACTGCTCCACGTCCACGGCCTCCTCGCGCAGGATCGAGATGATCCGTCGAGACATATCGCCGTAGAGCTCGTAGTTCGATGAGCAGAAGGACAGCTCGCCCGTCGCCTCGCGGGCCTTCAACTGGAAGTACGGAGTGCCCATCGGGATGCCGAGTGCCTTGAACTCGTTTGAACGGGCGACGCAGCATCCGTCGTTGTTCGAGAGGACGGCGACCGGCCGTCCAACGAGGCGGCGGTTGAACACGCGTTCGCAGGAGACGAAGAAGTTGTTTCCGTCGACAAGCCCGATCATCTCTTCCCCGCGAACCGATGGATGCAGGCCGTGACCTTGCCGAAGTAGTCGAGCGGCGGTAGGTCTTCACGGTGAAGTCACCGTCGACGCTTGCGATGATCACGTCGCCGTCTGCTGGACGAAGGGAGCGGTCGACAACGAGGAGGTCGCCGTCGGAGATCCCCGCGCCGGACATCGAGTCGCCTTGGACGCGCACGAAGTACGTGGCGGCGGGCCGTTTTACCAGCAGCTCGTTGAGGTCGAGCGGCGGCTCGAGGTACTGCTCGGCTGGCGAGGGGAACCCCGCCACAACGGAACCGGAAACTTTAGCCTTCGCGCTCATGTACAACGTTCCCCCGCCCCTCGTTAGCCTTCAATAGTGGGTAACCTCAAAGCCCCCATTGTTCCTTAACAAACTCCACGATGCGATCCCTGCGATCCGAGATCTCTTTCTCACCCCATGTCCCCTTACATAGCACTTCATAGATTTCTTTTTGCGCTAAGAATACCTGATTGTACTTTTCCCTAACATCGGGGTCAACAGGGTTGTTCTTGCCTTTTGATGAGTTGCCGCTCCACGTCAGCAACGAAAGATTGCCTATGTTGGAAAGCCAATTATTTACGAACTCTTCGGAATACTTTTTGAAGTCAGGTTTTTGGGGCGTAATGTGGTCAAGAGTATTCTCCACCTTCTTTTCCCTGAATATTGCGCGGCACTCGTCAATTGAAAGATGCGGAAGCCGAGGTTTTGCATTATCTCTTAACCAGTTCTCGTACTTGTAGAGGACATATTTAATGTCTGAATCATAGTGCCATGTGTTCTCTTTGAAGTAGCGGAGGCAGTTTCCGTTGAAGTCCCAATAACTCTTGAACCCATGTTGCACTGCATCTGTGAGTCTGGGCATGAATTCAGAATCAAAGTTGTCCTTGGACAGCTCGCGGGCGAATTTTATCAGTTCATTTGTACGATAGCCCCCTGTGGTGAATGTCATCTTAAAGAGGATGGCTTCTATCATGCGAAGAACCTTATCGCTCTTCTTTTGATCTTCAAGCACGCCAATGTGGTGCAGCTTGATAAGGAGTGGCATCGAGTCGGCTTTGTCAAGATAGCACAAATCGGCAATGAACCCTGAATAGCGCTCCTCGTATTTCTCTACATCTATAATGAAATTGAACGTCTTGGCAAGCTGCGTCGAGAAACTGACAGCCCAGCGATCCTTCTCCTTTGAAGATGAGATCACTCCTTTGATAACCTCAACTGCGGTATCGGCACTTGCAGGCAAAAATGCTTGGCAATGCCAATTCAAGATCGTGTCCTCGGGAGTTTTAATAAGCTCGCTTTGAGAGTAGATGTCAGCAAAAGCACTTTCAATCGATGGGAT
Source organism: uncultured bacterium (assembly GCA_902802945.1). Taxonomy (GTDB): domain Bacteria; phylum Verrucomicrobiota; class Kiritimatiellia; order RFP12; family UBA1067; genus RUG572. The sequence continues at coordinate 11,463 of CADCOC010000137.1, forward strand.
GTACCCCTCTGCATCCTCGGAATGCTGATAGACCTGGTTCATCAAGAAGGCCTTAACGATTTCGAGGTTGGTGAGCTTCTTGCCTCTATCATTCTGAAATGCAAATATCTGCGTGGCGACCTCTTTAGCCGAACTGCCCTCTACAACAAAAGTCGTGATATGGGCTGTATGTATTGTAAGACACCACTTCTGGAGTTCGGCATCCTTGCACTTTTTTAGCTCCTTCATGAAATATTGGGCTGCCTCTTGGATGCGAACCTCCGAACTTCGATTTGTCTTTCTGGTTGCGTTCTCGTTCATCAACACAATACGCTCTTCAAAGAAACTTCTGTCTGCCGCAACCGTCATGAACTTCTGTATGCGATGCTTTAGATAAGTCTCAACCAACTCATCGACTTCGATGTCTCCAATCTTTGAAATCCCCCTTCGGCGACACTCGGAAATGACGCAACTCATGAAAATGACCACGGTCGTCAACCGCTGCTGTCCGTCGATAACCTCATACCGGAACGTGTCGACCTTGGAAAATAGGAAATGGCCAAGGTAATATCGACGAGACGGATTGTGCTCTATAATATCGCGGAGAAATTGAGCGACTTGGATGTTCACGCCTGAATCAACCTGCCAAGCATACGCACGCTGGTAGTTTGGTACGCAAAACTGAATTTTTGCCCCAAACAGTTCTCCTATGGTAGTTGTTGAATCCATTTTCACTCCTTTGCCGGATGTCAATCTTGATTAACAATTAACGATCATTCTTCTTCTTTCCAGATTTCAACGCCGAGCTGCTTGCTTCGCCTAAAGCAGTGGAAAATGATGTTCAGCAGGCTGTTGAATTCCCACGCGCCAAGTGTCACATCCTTAAGCGGCGGGGACAGGTGTTCTCGAGCCATTTCCCGATATTCAGAAAAAGTCTTTTTTTGGTAATATTCGTCTGTTCCTGGTTCAAAATAGTTTCTCCTCTCTGATACTGATTTTATCAATGATATTTCGCAATAGCCAGCAATGAACGCTTGCATTGC
>CADCOC010000138.1 GCA_902802945.1 uncultured bacterium
ATCCTCTTGGGCCGGGTAGCGAGATACACCGCTGAAAAACGCGGATGCCACTTCGGTGGATGGCTGGCAGAGCCGATTCCAGACTGCCATCGGCGGCGTGTGCCGTCGATTAACAGTCGTGTAAACAACACCTCCCGCACAGCGGGGGAAAGGAATCGGTTATGAGTTATGATATTCGTATAAAACGGCAAGAAGGCATTGCAGGACTTGGTTACGCTTACAGATATTGCAATTGCCGACTATCCTGATGATGAAATGTTGTGGGATGGCGATTGACCGTCTTCGACGGTGCTGATGGCGACAGAATTTGAAAAGGAGCTTACATGAAAAAGGTAACACAAACGAAAAGATCGACTCTTGTGAAGAGTGGCGGAGAGGCGCAAGCCTACACTGCGTGGATTGCCGACCTCAAGCGCAGATATCGCGCAACGCAGATCAAGGCGGCGGTCGCCGTCAATTCCGCGTTGATCGAGTTCTACTGGAACCTCGGCAAGGACATACGTGAAAAGTATGTTGGAACCAAAATCTATGGTACGGGATTCTTTCCACGATTGAGCATCGACCTAAAGGAATCTATTCCAGACGCCGAGGGGTTCTCTACTCAGAACCTCCGTTATTGCCTACATTTCTACGAACTCTACAGTGCACAACCAAATTTCCAACAACTTGTTGGAAAATTGGTGAGCGTCCCATGGGGGCACCATTGTACGATCATCGACAAATGCAAGTCCGATCCAAACAAGGCTCTGTTTTACGTGTTGAGAACGATCCAGAACGGGTGGAGCCGAAACTCGCTTTTGAACTGGCTATCAACCGACCTCTACGAGCGCGAGGGCAAGGCGCAGACGAACTTCGACCTGACGATGCCGTCCGACGACTGCGACCTTGCGCGGCAGCTCGTGAAGGATCCGCAGAAGTTCGAGGTTTTCGGATTGAGCGAGGAGTATTCGGAGAAGGAACTCAAGGCCGCCATCGTCGCCAACATCGAGTCCACGCTTCTTGCGTTTGGCAAGGGCGTCGCGTTTCTCGGGAAAGAGTACCCTGTTGAAGTCTGGGGCGAGATAAAGAACATCGATCTTCTTTTCTACATCGTGCCGTTGCATCGCTATCTCGTCGTGGAGGTCAAGACCGGCAAGTACGAACCTGCCGATCTCGGTCAGCTGAGCGGCTACATGGCGATTGCGAAGCATGTCTTGAACACGCCGGTCGACAACCAGCCCGTCGGGCTTCTCATCTGCCGGGAACACAACCGCGTCCTCGCCAAGTACCATTTGGAGGAACTTGGCCTGCCGATGGGTATCACCGACTACGAGCTCAAGAAGGTGCTCCCCACCAAAGCGCAGCTGACTAAGTGCGTCGCCGACGCAGAGCGGCAAATCGCCGAGGCTTCAAGAGTCTGTCATACGAATAGGGAGGTGATCGGATGAGTGCGTGTATGGGCACATCTTCGGTGGTGCTGACGGAGACGGAGTGCAAGCCATCGGGAAATTTGATATACTTTGCCGTGGAGACAAGGCATGAGCCAACGCATTTTCATCAGTAGCGTCCAACGCGAGTTCGCGAAGGAACGCAAGGCGCTCGCCGAGTACGTGCGCAAGGACGCGATACTCGGGCGATTCTTTGACGTGTTTCTTTTCGAGGAAGTCCCGGCGCAAGAGCGCAAGGCCGACGGCCTCTATAAGGGCTACATTGAGAAGTCCGGTACTGGTACTGGTGACATGATTGCGAAGTGTGCCAGTTGGGGAGTTCCGGCACCCGAATGGTACGAGGACGACCCCGACGACTTCCGCGTCGTCCTGAAACGCCCTGTCTCCGAAGTCGGGGTGGAAAAAATGGAACAGGAAAGTAGGGTGAAAAGTTCGGAGAAAACTAGGGTGAAAAGCAGAGGCGTGAATTACAAGAAAGCCGGTCGTCATAATGGACAGGGCCTCTGGAAATAAGGGCGAACGCACACAAAGTGAAAAACGGGGCGGTGTAAAAGGTAGGGTGAAAAGTAGGGTGAGAATAATATCGAGTGCGGAGAGAATCATTGCCTATCTTATGGCGAATCCCGAAGCTTCGGCACATGAACTCTCAATCGTAGTGAATTTGTCGGTGAAAGGAGTCGAAAAAAATTTGAGGACACTCAAAGCCTCTAATCGTCTTCGCCGCGTCGGTCCCGACAAAGGCGGCCATTGGGAGGTGATCGGATGAAGTCAGCCAATCGCACAATCCTTATCGTAGGCAGGAACACCCCTCCGGCGGTGCTGGCGGAGACGAAATTTGAAGAGGAGCTTACATGAAGAGGAAAACGCGAAAGAAGCGCTCGGCTCTGGTGAATAGCCGCGGAGTGGTAAGATGAGAGCAATAACCAACAAGCAGGAACTAATCGAGAGACTGGCCGAAGAGATCGACATGTCGAATGACGAGTCTTGGCCGTATATCGACTTGACGGCGCAGGACGTCGGACTTCGGTTTGATTCCGCGTGGGCCGACACGGAGTGCGATGCGGATCTTGACGGACACGAGCTGGTCGAGTTTGAGGCAAAAACTCGCAAGAAAGTTTTAGGGTCATGGATGATTTTTCCCGTACGCGGAGCGATTACGAGTTCACGAAACTGTTCCGCGCCCTGTCCGGGCACAAACCCTTTCGCGCCTTCCGTGCCTGTGTCGAGGAACTCGGCATCCTTGACGACTGGTACAAGTTCAAAGACGAGGCGATGCTGAAGATGTCTGAGGGCGTACTTTCGGACTATGGTGTTGACTTCATCGACGGAAGAATCGTCTGTACCAATCCGAAGAATGTGCATACCTTCGTCTACGAATCCAACGACGACCTATGATCCCCCTCATAGCGCGCTACGTCACTTATTCGAATATGTGACGTACCGCGCACTGGTTAGGCGGGGGGCGAATGGTTCGGTTAAGAGTGTGGATAAGAGTGTGGATTGGACATGTGATCATGTGCTTAGCATCCTAAAAACCAATCCACGTGCCACGCTAGATCAAGTCGCGAACGTAGTTGGTCTTTCAGTTCGTGGCGTTGAACAAGCCATAAAGCGATTGAAGAAAGCCAAGCGTATCAGAAAAGTCGGAGGCAAACGCTTCGGCCATTGGGAGGTGATCGGATGAAGTCGGCCAAGCGCACTATCCTTGTCGCGGTCATGGGGACTTCTTCGGCGGTGCTTTCCGCAAGCGTTTCGTCCGCGCTTTCATTCATCCTGCCGATTTGATATACTTCTTCTCGCCATGTTGAGGCAATCGTTTACAGATTTCATCTTCGCCACGAACACGGACGGAAGCGGCAAGGCCGCGTCTTACGTCCGTGCGCTCGACATGCTTGGCCCCATCCTGACGAAACATTGTGGTGTTATGTGGAAGGACGGCGATGAATGAAGTATTGGGTTTTCATATCAAGTGTGCAAAGCGAGTTCGCCAGGGAACGGAAATCCCTCGCAAAGTACATTCGTGAAGATGCGTTGCTGGGTGACTTCTTTGATGTGTTCCTTTTCGAAGAGCAGCCGGCAAAGAACCGCACGGCAAAGTCTGTCTTTCTGGAAGAAGTTGCCGCCTGCGATGTCTATCCCGGGCCTTTGCCGAGGGGTATAACCGTCGAAGATCTCTATCGTACGCACGATTCGATTCCGAGGAACAGCTTGATCGCACGTGCAATGAGCTGGACGAGCTATGTCGAGAAGTCGGGAAGTGGCACTGGAGAAATACTGGACAAGTGCGTTGAATATGGCCTGGCGCGTCCGGAGTTCGACCCTACGACAGGTTTCTTCAAGACGATTATCTGGCGTGCTGGAATTGGCAACCGCGTCAAGGGGCCTAGTCGGAGGGGCCTAGTCAGGGGGCCTAGTCATGTTGGGCCGAAGAAACGGGCCCAAGAAGCGGGCCCAAGAAATGGAGCTGGTCGGCACCCAGTCGGCACCCAGTCGCGGCACCCAGTCGAAGGGGCTAGTCAGGGGCTAGTCGAAGGGGCTAGTCAGGGGCTAGTCAAAGTGCTCCATGTATTGGCTAACTCCGAGATTCCGCTTTCAAGTACGGCCATTGCCAAAGCCTTCGGAAAGGAGCGCGCCAACAGTTACATTAAGAGACTTGTGGCCTCGCTGGTAGATGATGGACTAGCGGAAACAACGGGTGAACGAAAGCGTGGAGCGCGTCTTCAGAAGTATCGGCTTACGGCCAAAGGCCGCAAGCTTGCCGCACCGTTGGCGAAAAATACCGCCAAGCCCAAAGGAAAGGGGGGCGTCAAATGAGTCGTCTGGGTCTCACATACAATCAGTATTTTACGATCCTAATCCATTGGGAAGCGATAGGATGACCGCGGTATCGGTAGAGTCACGCGTCCCGCGTGACCGCAACGTAATGTAAAGGGCATAACAATGACATCGTGGAAGAAAGAGGAGATCGAAATCGCGAGCGGTACGAAGGTGCTGGCCCAGATGCCGGTCATTGTCTCCGCGAGTCGTTCGACAGACATTCCGGCTTTCTATTCCGATTGGTTTATGGAACGACTGGAAGCCGGGTATGTGAAGTGGTTTAATCCGTTCAATGGCGTGCCGCTTTATGTGGGCTTCAAGAAGATGCGATGTGTTGTGTTCTGGTCGAAGAACCCCAGGTCGATGCTCGCACATCTCGATGCGCTTGATGCCATCTGCCCGAACTACTACTTCCAGTTTACGCTCAACGACTACGACGCCGAACGCATCGAGCCGCGCGTCCCACCGCTTGACGAGCGCGTGGAAACGTTCAAGCGATTGTCCGAGCGGTTGGGGAGAGATCGTGTCGTCTGGCGGTTTGATCCGCTGATCCTGACCGACAAACTCACCGTCTCCGACATTCTCGCGAAGGTCGAACGGCTGGGTGACCAGGTGGCGCAATACACCTCGCGGCTTGTATTCAGCTTCATTGACATCAACGCCTACAAAAAAGTGAGCGGCAATCTTAAGAAGGGCGGCGTCAACGCACGCGAGTTCACGCCGGATGAAATGTGCGCCGTGGCGCAGCGCATCGGCGAATTGGCGAAGGGCTGGGGCATCGCGGCGGCGACGTGCGGCGAAATCAAAGACCTTGACCAGTACGGCATCGAACACAACCGCTGCATCGACGACCGGCTGATGATCAAGTGCTTTTCACATGACAAGTGCTTGATGGATTTCCTCGCTGGGGATAATCTGGTAGGGCGCGCTCGCCGAGCGCGCCGCAGACAGTACGAAATGCCGTCCCTACCATTCTTCGGATCCGACGTCAGTATCTCCAGCCAGTACACGAAGTTGAAAGACAGGGGCCAGCGGCTTGCCTGTGGTTGCATCATGTCCAAGGACATCGGTGAATACAACACGTGTCCGCATCTTTGCCATTACTGCTACGCCAACGCGAGCAATGCCACGGCACTAGCTAACTGGAAACGCCACTGCACTTGCCCACACGCAGAGACGATAACGGGAAATACATCGGTAGAGGCGAGATGCGCATGAAATGCATTGTCGAGCTCTTCGATGATACCCCGTCGCGGCACCTTGCGTGGCAGGCCGTTCCGTTAATGGCGCTCGCCGCGAGGAACAAGCCCCGGATGGGCAAATATATACCTTGTGAAAAGCCCGTGTGAAATATTCTTTTGGCAAATAAATAGAAGTAGGCACGGGTTGACGGTACGACTGAAAAAATGTATACTATTTCAGTCAATGAGAAAAGAAGGTTATTCATCTGCGATTCAAAATCGCATCAAGCGGGCGAAGGCGGGCAGCGTCTTTGCCATGGTTGATTTCGCCGATTTGGCACCTAACAATGCCGCAAATCGTGTTGTGACTCGGTTGGTGGCCGAGGGTGTTCTGACGCCAGTTCTTCGCGGCATCTACCAGAAACCTAAGTTCAGTAAGCTCCTCGGTGAGTATGTCTTGCCGTATGTCGAGGACGTGGCTGCGGCGTTGGCGCGAAAATGTGGATGGACGATCAGGGCGGACGGCGACACGGCGCTCAATCAACTCGGTCTTTCTACGCAAGTCCCCGCCAACTGGGCGTACTTGAGTGACGGGCCGTACCGCAAGTATGCGTTTCAGGGAGGAACGATCGTTTTCAAGCATTCAGCAAATCGACTGCTCGGCAATCTTTCCCGCGAAGCGGCACTCGTCGTGCAAGCACTGCGTGCACTTGGGCGCGAACACTTGACACATGAAACCCTGCAACGCCTTGCCGAACGGTTCGACAGGAAAACGTGGAAGCAGATTGAGGTTGAGTCGATTTGCGTATCCGACTGGATTCGCGAGGCCATTTCACAAGTCAGGGAGATTCGACATGAATAGCATTGTACGAGCCACACAGGATGAGCTGAAGGTGCTTTTTTCAAATGTGTCGGCAAAGATTGGACTTTCGCCCGGTGTCTCTGCCAGTCCGACGTGAAGGAACGGGCGTTCGGCGACATCCCGCTTCTCGATGCCGTCGTCGCCTTCAAGCGCAAGTTCTACCGCTGCAACTGGGCACATTACGAACTGGCGACGGCGGCGGCGATCTCGCTCATGCCGCCCGAACATGCGCTGTCGGCACTGGAGTCCGACTATCGGCACATGCAGAACATGATTTTCGGTCCGCGTCCGCCATTCTCCGAGATCGTAGATATGGTTCGCAATCTCGAGGCGGAAATTCACGGGAAAGGCGCTCGCGTGAATTGATTTGGTGTCTTATCAACGCGCTGACCTGCTCTTCCGTCAGAAGGACGCAGGGGACATGCCGCAAAGACGCGCGGCGGTTCGCACCGAAATCCCACGGATGCGATAACGCTGGGTCGGCGATGAACACGGCGAGCAGGCCATGGTCGCATCGAGAAGCGGCATGCCGAGGACGCGCACATCAAAACAGGTCGATCTGTTTTGACACTTTACCACCAAGGTGACTTCCCAAAGTAAATGAGACTAAATCTGTGTCGTTATGGCACATGGTCGCATTTAGTTCTTCCGAATATGCATTTAGTTGTTCCGAAATAGCCGTCACAAGTGCCCAGGACATGGCTTTCGACCGTCAAGAGGCCGATTGCGTGTAAAATCCCCCCAGCCCAGGCGCATCATGTTTTTTCGGAACAAGTAGATGCGACCGGTCTTCGCCGTCCGTTTGGGAAGCGCGCCTATGGACTGTCCGCTACCTCTTTGCCGTGGTTTCACCGTCCTTCTGCGAGACGCTTTCCTTCACCTTGACCTCGATGCCCAGGAGGGATGGCTTGAGGGTGACTTCGTTGGCCGCGATCCGGGACATTCCGAAGAGCGAGGCGATCTCCGCGCCCTGCTCGGCCGTGAAGCTGTCGTAGGGCGTCTTGTTCCCGAGGCCCTTGCGGACGTAGGAGTTGACGTGCGACATCATCAGCGAGACGTCGTCCTGGGTGAGGCCGTCGAACGACGTGGGCTCCGTGTAGGCCGTGCCCTTGGGCAGGACGAGTCGGATGAATTCGTGGTTGCGCTCGGCGTGCGCCTTCTCGTAGGAGGCGTACGCGTTGCAGTAGAACACGAAGGTGAGCCTGCTGTCGTCGTCGTCGAGCTCGATTCCCAGGGGATTGGTGAACTCGCTCCCGTTGTCCGTCAGGATGACGGGGAAGAGCCTGGAGAACACCTCCCGCCACCCGTCCTCCCCGTAGCGTTCCCTGAGCACTCCGCGGATGCGCCCGAACACCTCCAGGACGCACTCGCTGGTCTTGGCGTCCATGAGGAACGCGAGCGCGAAGTTGAAGGGGTTGAAGGTGAGCGTCAGGAGCACCTTGCCGCCCTTGACGCCCTCGACCGTGTCCATCTCGACGACGCGCACGCCCGGGTTCTTCTCGATGAAGTCGATGTAGTCCTCCCGCGTCCTGCCGACCCGGCACGTCTTGTCGACCCTGTGCTCCACGCCCTTGCCCTTGCGCGGCCTGAGCATGCACGCTCTCGGCAGGTCGCCGCGCTTCGTCGACAGCAGCCCGCCGTTGATGTAACGGTAGACCGTCTTCTCGGAGACGGTGAACTTGTCGGGGTTCGACGCCATGGCCGCGTGGACGCTCTGGCCCTTCGCGGCGAAGTCGCGCAGCAGGGCGTCGAATGCGAGCAGTTCTCCCTCGGTGACGTTGGCGCCGGTGCGGGACTCCGAGAGGATTGTCTCGTAGTTCTCCTGTGCCTTCGCGTGGAGGTAGTACCTCTTGCGCAGGACGCACTTGCGCTCGTCCGTGCAGCCATTGCAGACATACGGGGACCTGTCCAGCCTCTCGCACCTCTGCTCGACGAACGCGGGGCAGTGCGAGTTGCACTGGCGGCAGAACTTGCACAGCCTGTTTCCGTCGTAGAGGCAGTGGGCGCAGACATGGCGCTTTTCGCACTCCATCCTGAACGCGCACCTGTTCGTGACGCGGTAGGCCGCGCCCTTGTCGGATTCCACCGCGCGGGCTTTGACCTCGCGTATGATCGTGGTCACGGGACGAGCCAGCGTCTTTGCTATTTCGTACACCGTCTTGCCGGCTCTGAGCATCGACTCAATTACGAGGCGTTCCTCGTCCGACAACCTCGGTTTCTTCATTTGTTCAGACTTCCTTTCTTGTTAACCCGCCCGCGCACCGTACGGGGCGGAGAAGAGGAGTATGATACATGTTTCTTAAACTAAATGCGACCTTCCCCCATGGGGGAAGGGAATGTTTCCCCTCTTCTTTCCCCATTGCCATGTCCCGTTCACCTTGGGAACTATTCAATGCGACTATCCGCTTCCTCTCCTTAGGAACAAGTAAATGCAACCACTCTAGTCTCATTTACTCTGGGAAGAGACAACTTTACCACCAACCACGGATCACGGAAATCTGCTATACTATCGCCATGAAATTTTGTGGGAAAAGCATAGGGAACTATATACTTGACTTAGGTTTTGTGCTTGGAAAATGTAAATACTTGTGACGCAAATGAGGAATCACACAATACAAAATGAAATGGAAATTGATAAAAGAATCAATCCCAAATCCTGATTTTGGAAATGACAAATGGAGTGTGAAGGAACAGAGGCAGACCGCTATCTTGGGCGTTCAAAACCGGCCTAGATGCATGTTCCTTCGTACTCCAGTGGATTCTCGCTCCAACGCCAGACAAAAGAATCTTACTTGCGAAGGGAATTATACCACAACAGAAGTTGACAAGGCAATGGGGTTTCTACAAAAACTTGCGTCAATGTTTGGCTAGACAATGGATAATGTGGACAAGACAATTTACATTCGTTCTAATGTGAACGGTAACAACCTTGTTTTTCGTCTTGCCAACCATAGGGGAGATACCTCATAGTTCACTAGGAGAAATGAGTTGGTTGGAAATTTTGGCATCGTCATTAAGATGAATGAAAAGCGGTTCATACCCAACGCAAAAACAGATTATTAGGAAGAGGTATTCTATCCTGACAAACTAACACCTGCGCTAGAAAATGCCATTTGTGATGGTGTAGCAAATTACATTCAAACTGGGATTTACAACGGACCAAAAGGTGATGAGAGCAATCCTCATAATCCAATCAAACCCAATCCGATAAATTAGTCCGTTGCATTTCAACCCCCATCTACACAGACGAAAAAAGTCAATGAATCATTTTATAACACAAAGAGGAACAATACTATGAAAAAACTAAACATAACAAAGGAACAATTCAATCGCTCAAGATACTTTTAGAAGAAGTATGGAACACTTGAGTATGTAAGCGAAAGCGGAAAGGTGTTCAAGACATCAAAGGGACAATTATTGAAGTTCAACGAGAGAACCAGATTCATGAATACACTTGATGTGGAAGAGTTAATCTTCGCTGCTCTTAACAAAGCAGGCGGTGTGATTGAAGTCAAGCGAACAGACAATGGATATATTCTGACAACTAAAGACAATGACTTTAAGATTGACCTAAATATAGAGCAGATTGACGACTCGTATGATTATAATTGAGGGAATCAAGCGGCTCTCATAAGCCCATTATCGCCCTCTCTAGCAAGCAAAGCCTTGTAGGAGAGGGGCTTTTTCTTCAACGAGAACACGCACATTGACTTGATTCGCTCGTCAAGTTTCACA
>CADCOC010000139.1 GCA_902802945.1 uncultured bacterium
CAGCGAGTCTGCCGTCGTGCCGACGTTGATGCGCCGGGTTGCAAGCGTGCCGCCGTTCAGGTTGAGCACGGCCCCGCCGGAAGTGGCGCTGCTGGCAAGGAAGGACCAGCCGCCGACCGTCAGCGTCCCGCCGTTGATGTTCATCGTCCCGGACCCCGTGCCGTTGCCGACGTAGAGACTGTTCACCGTCGCCGTGGCGTTCGTGATGGTGAACTCGCCGACGCCGTTTGCACCGACTATCAGATTCCCGTTGTTGGACGTGGTGAGGCTCCCGCCCTCGACGGAGAGGCTCTGCGACGAATCTGTTACAACGCCGACCGTCACCGTGCCGGCCCTGGTCATCGCGCCCGCCGTGACGACCGTGCCGCCCGTATGGGGCTGGTCCTTCGTCATCGCGTACGTCCCCTCGCCGGTCTTGCGCAGCTCAATGTTGCCGCCAAGCGTGAGATGCGTTTCCGTGAACGTTGCGCCGGACGCGACCTCGACCGTCAGCACGGACTTCGTCGCGTCAACGCTGTTCGTGACGGTGAACGCCGCCGTGGCGGACTTCAGCCCGTCGGGAAGCGTCCAGTTGCAGCCCTTCAAGTCGATGACCGTCCCCGCCCCGATGGTGAATCCAGCCGGAAGCGCGGTTGCGGCGCTGGCGGAGACGAGATCGAACGCCGCAGTCATCTGCCAGCCGCCGACCCACGCCGGGGCGGTGCCAATCGCCGCCAGTTCGTCGGTCGAGCCAAAGCGTACGGTGATGGAAGACGCTTCAAGCGCACTTTGATCGACAGAGGGAATCACAGCATCCGTTGTGTCGCGGAACTCCCAGTTCCAGGAGTCCGTGCCCTGATCATAGACCAACCGGGCGGTCGCAGGGGCGGATGCCTTCTGGACAACCTTCACCGACGCGCCGTCAGCCGTCAGCTCAACCGTATCGGGCGCATCAGCCGCAAGGCTGCAACGCGAGAGAAGCGCGGCATCGACGACCGCATTCTCGTTTGTGAGCGTGAGAACCGTAATCGGGCAGTCGGCAAACGTCGCGTTCGTGACGACGATATTGCCCGCAAGGTTACTCGCCGCCGGCATCTGAATCGTCGTGCCCGCGTCGATCACCGTCATGCCCGTGTAGGTATTCGCGCCGGTAAGCGTGACCGTGCCGCCGCCCGTGAACGTCATGCCGCCGTCGGTCTCGCCGCTCACGCCGCTCTCAATCGCCTTCGGAATCGTGATGGCGAAGCCGGCCGAGTCAACCGTACCGCCCTTGGCGCCAACTGCAACGTGGATGTTTGCCTTGTCTGCGATGAACGCGGCGTTTGCGGCGTTCGCCTTGAGCGTGCCGCCGTCAAACGTAACGTATGAAGGAGCGGAACCAGCACTCGAGTCGATTTTATATGTCCCAAGGGTGCCGCCGAAGAGATTCAAGCGGCAATCGTCGCCGTTGTGGGTGCTGGAGTAGCCCATGTTGACGCCGCCCGTGGCGGCTTTCATCTTAATCTGGCCGCCATCCTCGACCGTCACCGTTCCACCCGCAGAATATCCGACTATGAGAAGGTTCTGCAGGTTCATTACGCCACTGCCTTTCACGCAGAGTTCGGATTTAGTGCCGGCCAGTCCGGCGCTGCTGCCTACGTAAACGTTCTTCGACGCCGCCTGCGTAAACGTTCCGCCGGCGACTTCAAAATTGTTGGTCGTCACGACACCGGCCTTGTAGCCCATCCTGAAATGACCAGTCGCGTTTAATGTGCCGTTACTGACAATGACAGAGGCATTTGCGCCGTTAGCGTCGCCAAGAAAGACATCTGCTGTTTGGAGCGTACCGCCGTTGACGACAACCATGCCGGTCGAGTTCGCACCCTTGGCGACATAAAAGGGCTTGCTGTTGCCGGTAAAAGTGCCGCCGTTAATCCTCGCTATGCCAGTTGATCCCGTCCCACGGGCAACGATGTTCGTGGTCTTGCAGTTCATCGCGCCGCCGTCCATCACGAGCAATCCCTTTGAGGACGTTCCGTATCCGAGGACAAGCGCCGTGCTGGACGTCACCGTTCCCGCCTTGAGAATGAACTCCGCGTCGGAACCTTCGCCATGGCCAACTGTAAAATCCATGTCGCGCGTCGCCCGCCCAGTCCCGATATCGCCGATGTCGCCGGATTCATTCGTGAACGACGCCTTGGAGTTCTTGCCTACGCCATATCTGAACTGGTATGTAACGCCCCCTCCGTTGTTGCAAGTCCATGTACCGGTCTTTGTCACAGTCGCCTGGCTGTTTTCCGTATCCGCCATGCTGAAGGTCTTGAAATACCAATTGCCTGTGAAACTGAAAACGCCGTTTTTTACTGTTCCATCGTCGAAACGCGTGCTATTCGACATTGTGATGTTGTTGTTCACCGTCGAAAGCGCAGTCCCGGTATTGTTGAAGATCGGCTTGTTCACCCCGCTTGTGGGAGCAGTTCCCCCCGTCCAGTTCGAGCCGACATTGGTATTGCCACTCGCGCCGTCTTTCCAGGTGTAGTCAGCCCCCCACGCCGACGGCGCGGCGAGGGCGAGCGCGGCGAGGGCGAGCGCCGCGGACTTGATGTTGAGGATGAGCCTGGACATGATCCCGGCTACCCCGTTTTGGCTGGTTCGTGTCTTCATGGTTTTGTTCCTTTTTGTGTTTGCTCTTTTTTGAATGTAAATGAGGATAAGTAGAGAAACCTTTCAACCTTCAACTTTTCAACCTTTCAACTTATAGGCAAGGGTTTGCTCTCCGGCAAGTCGAACCAGTTGTAGCCCGTGTTGCCGCAGACCTCGACGACCGCCGCCGCGATCGGGTGATTCCAGTCGGGGCGTCGCGCAAGGGCCTTGCGGTAGGCGAGCGCCTGCCCGACCGTCTCCGCGTCCGGTTCGGCGCGGCCGAGGACGTTCCCCTTCTCCGCCGCCGCGTTCGTGAAGTACTTGAACTCGACAAGCTGCGCGGGCTTCGCGACGCCGGGCTTCGGTATCGCGAGGAAGTCGCAGCGCCCCTCGGACGAGTTGTATTCCGTCTCAAAGGAATAGAAAGTCGTCAAGTAGTCCATGCAGCGCGAAGTGAACGTGGTGCGGAAGAAGTTCTCGTTCATCTTGTCGAACGCCTGCGCGGGGATGCGCGCCTTCACGTACTGCTGCCAGTAGGCCTCGAATATCTCCCGCCATGTGCCGTCGGACTTCAGGTGCGCCCGTATGGCCATGCCGAAGGCGCGGCGCGCCTCGTCGGCGTTCGTGAACTCTGAAAGCTCATCGTAGTAGTCCACGAACATGTTCTTGATCGTCAAATTCGGGATGTTGAACGTCATCTCGTCCTCGAACGTCAGCAGCCCGAGGTAGTAGAGCGCGTACGGGAAGAATTCCTCGCTGAAGAACTTCGCTCGCCCGAACTTGGCCGAAAGGGCGGCCGTATTGACCAGCTCCCCCTCGCCACGCTCAATGTAGGCGCGCAGCTTCTCCATTGCACGCGGACTCGTCTGCGCAAGCCGGCGGAACCAGCCGATGTCCGTACGCACGTTCGCGTCGATGACGATGCGCGGGATCCTGCGCTCGGCGACCAGCTGCTGCAGATACCAGTTGCAGATCGTCGCGTTGTAGAGCGGTTCGGATTCCGGGGCGAAATGATAGCCGTCATAGAAGTTCTCAAGGTCGGAAACCACCGTCGGCTTCAATTCGGCGGGAAGCTCGTGCTCTGCGAATATTTCGTCCACGTACCGCCTCGTCTGCTCCTTCGTAAAGCCAACGAGGTTTATGAGGTCGCTTCTAAGGCTCACGACGGTACCGACGTTGAATCCGCTGGAGAGATCGTCGAGCGTGATGGGCAGGACGCCGGTGAAGTACGTACGGCCCACCGTGCCGTCAGCAAGGCCGGCCTTGAAGGACTTGAAGAATGCCTTGAAGAACGACTCCCGCGTCACATCGCCCTGCACGTCGTGCCCGCATACGGCGTTGTACTCCGAATCTCGGCCCGAGACAACCAACTCGTTCGTGAAGTTGTCGTACTCGTCGATGATCACATAGAGTGGGGGGAGGTGGTTCTTGCGGATCACAGAGCGGACGGCATCTATCAGGTCTGCCGGATTTTGTGCCTTGTCCACATCGCCCCAATCGGCCAAGTGCTTCTCACGGGCAATCAAGAAACCAACGGACCTCTTGACATTCTCCCAGAAGTTCCGCTCGATCTCGGCGAGTGTGCCCACCTGTATGGTCGAGAAGTCGAACTGGAGCACGAGGAACGAATTATGGAGCGGCGTCGGGTTGCGTCCGATGTCGGTCGTCCCGAAGAGTTCGTCAAAGCGGTCCTTGAGGTCGATGTCGTAGTAGTGCGCGAGCATCGAGCAGACGACAGACTTGCCGAAACGCTTCGGACGCAGAAACACGGGCGTCTTGATCAACTCTAGTTCGCGGATATAGCGCGTGTTGTCCACGATAAAGCATTCGTGGACAAGTTCGGCCCAGTTGATGACGCCGTATGGAATCTTGCGTTTATTCTCCAACTCTGTGCTCCTGTGTCAGGACTTTTCCTAATTCTCCTTGCCAGCGTGTATTATAGCATAAATTTGTGCTGTAGTTGTGATGATTTGTAATCTGCACCTAACTGCATCTACCCAAAAGCACATGAAAAATGTGTTACCCGTCGGGGAAGCGACACTCATGTCGCTTCCGGATTTGAAGCGGCGAGAGCGCCGCTTCCCCGATGGTGAGCCTTCAAGTACCATTTTTGGTGCGGATGCAGTTGGGGGACCGGGCATGACGATTTTGCGAAAGGGGCGTGCCGTAGCGTATCAATGGATCACAATGATTACGCCATCCTTGATCCTTTCATCTGAATACTCGCCGGTGAGTTTCGTCGCGCCTTTGCAGTCCGAGAACTCTACTTTGCCGGCAACGGGCGTGGCAGTGCCGGCAAACGCAAAGCGTTTCCTCCCGTCGGCGGCGAACAGCGTCCGTGGCTTGCCGTCCACGACAACAGACGCCTTGTAGGTGCGGCTCGTGCAGTCGAGGTAGAACACGATGGTGTATTCCACATTCGCCTGGGGCGCGCCAAGCCCATTGGCGGAGACGTCCACCCACGCGTTCGTGCCTGCGGACTTCGTGAGCAGCGCGAACGTGGGCGTATTGTTCACGGTACGCATTCCAACCGCCGCCTTCGCGTTCGCATCCTCGTGCAGGTCCTCGCCCGCGTCAAGGCTCACCTGCGCGGTGTAGATGACAGTCCGTCCCGCCGGAGAGGCCGTCGGCGTAAACTCATTGTCGCCATCTTGGTTGAGAAGTCCATCCGCCGTCGCCGGGATCTCAGCCCACGTACCCGTCGCGCCGAACGTGAACGGGGTCTCATAGACCCAGTAGCGCTTCAGGTTGTCCGCAGTCGCAGGAATTGATATGCTGAGGCCGGAAAGTGCGACCGACGACGAGCCGTTGGCGTCGTACAGGTAAAGCTCCCAGTCGCCCGCCGCGTCCGCCGTCCACGTGAGGTTCGTGGAGAACGTCCCCGCGCCGGAGGCCGCGACCGTCGCGACGACGTTCGTGACGCCTTCCCGGACGAGGCGCAGCTCCGCGCTCTCGCCGTAGTGTCCTGCCGTGCCGGCGTACGAGAACGAAACGGAGTAGTCGCCGACGACGGGTAGGCTAACGGTCTGCGAGGTCCCCGCCGCCGGGGCTGTATCCTGCACGAAGTTCGCGCCGACGATCGGACTGCGCACGTACGTGGCCGTGGCGATTTCGCTGTCCGGGAAATCCATCTTGAACGCCCGGGCCTTGACTGTCACGCTCGACGAAATGCTGAAGGCCCCCTTGTAGAGAGTGCTTCCGGATGTTGGTTCAGTGCCGTCAAGCGTATAACGGATATCCGCGCCGCTCGTGCCGCACGTGATGGAGACGAGTTGCCCGTCCCGGAAGAACTTGGTTCCAGATTTCGGCGAGAACGCCGGCGTGGCGACCGGCACAACCGGGATGTCTACGACAATATCCGCACCGCAGATGTTGCCCGTCGAGTCGCCTCCGGCGTAAAAAGCCGTCTCGTCCGCCTTTATGCTGTTCGACGTACAGGCCTTGACGGTGATGTTCGTCGTTGCGTAGGCTTCGTCTGTCGCGGCGCGGAAAGTGTATTGCGCCTTCGGGAGCAGGAATGCGTAGATGCCCTTGTCGTTCGAGGTCGTCGTGGCGAATGTCGTCGTTCCCTTCCGCGCCTCCACCGTGACGCCGCCGAGGGGTTTTCCAGAGCCATCGAAAACGCGCCCGCTCACGACCGAACGTCCGGCTTCGGCACATTTCGTCGGCGGATAGACGTTGAATATCAGGCACGATATGGAGTTGAAGTCCGTGTAACCCGCAGCCGTGAGGTCGGGAGGATTGTACCAGTAGTTCTTGGAGCCGCCCCATCCCATGTTGAAATGGACGTAAAGGGTCCCGCTTTCGTAGCCATAGCCATCCGCGATGATTGCGTGTCCGGGAACCGACACGCCAAGCGGAAGACCGGCGTCGAGGTTCGCGCGAATCGTGTTGTCCCTCTCCGCATCCCAGTTCTCGTTGTTCGGGTAGCGGCACATGGCGTTGGCGTAGGCGAACTGGTCGGTGAAACGCACCGCCATGATCGGGTTCATCGAGCTGCTGGCGCCGGACTTGTAGGACATGTGTACGGACATGCCGAGGTCGCGCACGAGCTTGGCAACGGCCAGTCTGGACGCTTCCGAGCTGCTATTGCTGTATTCGTCGGCCATTTCGCTCCACTGGTAGGTGCCGCCGAAAGCGGGCCTGTACTTGTTCGCGCCGGTCGTGAAGTCGGAGAGCCTCCAGGTATTTGTGACGCTGCCAACGATCACCTTTCCCGTATAGTCGGTCTTGGCGGTTATGTTCGTCGATGCGCCAGGCCACGCCCAGTATTTCATGATCTGGGCGGCCGCCGTAGCCACGCATCCGCATACGTAGTTGCTCGGCGTCATCAGGTTCCACGTATCGTTGTAGTGCTTGTCGTAGTCCTGATCCCACTTGGTGCTGAGAAGCGGCGTGACACGCACGTCGGATATGCTTGAATACGCACTGCCGCGAAGGCGGGTGCCGGAGCCGCCCGCCGACGCGCCGCCCAGAAGCTCCGCCCACTTCCTCTCGTTTTCGGTCGGCGCCGCCGCGAGAAGACGTTTGCCGGACGACGCGGACGACTGCGCCGCCTCTTCTGCCGCCAGGCCCTTCGTAACGGCGGACACGTCGATTGTGAGCATCGTCCAGAGCGGATTTTCGTCAGTCGCCCCAAATATGCCGTCGTCGGAGTAGGCAAGCACCGGATTCAGCTTGCGGTCTGCGGAGGTCACGACGTAGCCCGCCGCCTCGCCCGCGCCGTTCCTAAGCGAGATGACGTAGAACTTGCCCACGCCCTCCCTGCCGTCGTACGCCTGTACGTCGGACACATCCCCCATGCCCGTGCATCCCATGGCGCGCCCGGACTTAAGCCAGTTTTCAACAGCAGCCCTGGCTTCGTCGGCGTCAACCGGTTCCGCCAGCGCGGAACCAGCCGCAGCAACCAGTGCGATGGTTGCGATTTTAAGCATTTTACCGTACGTCTTCATTTTCTCAGCCTCAGCTTAGTACACAGCAATGACCGATCCGCGCTTCAGCACACGATTCGAGCCCGACGCCGCCGTCTGTACCGTGGTGAACGTGACAGGCGAGTAGCCGACCTTCTCGCCGCCCTTGAATGACGTCCCTTCCGCTCCCGCGTTCAGGTAGAGCTTCTTGCCGATCTTGTCGTACAGGCCGTAGTCGCTGCCTTTCTTCACTGGGATGAAGTCGGCCTCCAGCGTGGTCTTCCCAGAATTCCACCACTTTGAATAGATGAAACGGTAGGCGGAAGCACCGAACTGCTTGTCGTCTGCCTCTCCCTTGAATCCCGCCCAGAAGCGGACGACCGAAGGATTGCCGCTCATGGTGTTGTTGAAACCCGACGCGTACACCACATCGCTGTTCACCATGAATGTCGCATTCGGTGCCGAGCTTTTGATAACGCTCCATATTCCATACAACGTCACGTCGCCAGAGTATGTATTGGAAGAATAAGCGAAACCGCAACGCCTTGCGCCAATTTTACCGGAGGCGTTGCAGAACGCCCATACGCCATACGCATAGGCCGTGCCGGCATCGAACACACTGCCATAGTCGCATCCACTTTCGATAGCATTATCCGTAAGGTTTATCTTTGTTTCGAAAGTTGGCTGTTGCGTGGGCTTAAAGCTTGTCGTGATGCAGGCGCCTACGCCGTTGGGCTGAATCCACGCCACCTCCTCGTCGTAGGGCACAATCGCGCTGTCGCCGAGGAAGAAGCGGTAGTACGTGCCGAGAGCCAGCGCCTCGGCAGGAAGCGTATACGTGCCGGTCGTCGCGTCTGCCGCAACCGTGTCGATCACCTTGCGGTTTGCGCTCGGCCAGGACGCAAGATCGTCGCCGTAGTCGTGGTCTCCCCACGCAACGACGAGAACCTGCGCCGCCATCGCGCCGCCACCGAAGGTGAGGGGCACTTCGCCAGTCTTTGAATTAAGCTTGCCCTGCGTGACCGTGCGCCCGGCCGTGGTGAAGGAGGTGTTCGCCGTCGCGGTGTTCTGATACTTGGAAACGCCGAACACGCCCGTCACTTCGTTGGACGCCGTCACGCGCACATAGACCACGCCCGCATTCCAGAGCACGTCGTCGTAGGGGATCGTCGCCGTCCACGCACCCTCGTTGAGTGTCAGGTCGATCTTCTTGCCGTAGGACGCGGTCTCGCCGTAGTCGAGCCACGCAACCGTCGTGCCACTGCCAAGTGTGACCGTACCGCTCGCCGCGATCTGGTGCAGCGTCTCGTCGGCAGAAAGCGCCGGCGTGGACGGCACGCTCGCCACGGTAGTCGCGGAGCAGTTCTTCACGACCTTCTCGGATTCGTATTGTCCGCTTCTTGCGAACAGGGTGATCGTGAAGGCTCCCGTGGCCCAGAGGTCGTTCTGCGTGTAGCTGCCGGTATCTCCGGCAACCGCACCGCTCGCGATGACGTTCGTGACATACGAGCCGCCAGTATGAAATACGGCCACGATCTCCGCCGACGCGCCTCCCGGCTGGGTCAAAGACCAGTTGATGGTCGCCGTCGAGCCGCTTTGGGTTATCGAGCAGTTCGCCGTGTCGAGAACCGTCGCGCCATGATACTGCTGCGCGTCCGATGCGGCCATCTGCCCGTCGGCGAAGGTAACGGGGCCAAGGGAGACAACCGTCGAATCGGTGCATTCAAACGCCTGCGTACCTGCGTTGCGGTAAAGCTTCTTGGCGACCTTGTCGTACAGGCCGTATTCGCTGCCCTTCTTCACGGGAATGAAGTCCGCCGCAACCTTGTTCGACGAATTCGTCCACGACATACTGTAGAGTATCGGACGGGAATAACGGTCTGTGCCGCCGTAGTTCGAGAAGATGTAGAGCGGGTTGGACGAGTCGGTCACGTTATAGTTGCCACCCCAGTTAAAATTATTGCTGGCCTTGCCGGCACCGTTGACAAAGAATACATTCGAGGTGCCTTTCACATAATGCATCGATATCTTCAAGTCGGATGATGCCGAATACGTTCCGAACGTGTCATTGCCGTTGCCAGGCATATACACGTGGAAGCTCGTGCCGGCCGTGCTTATGCCGATGCGGTAGTTCCCCGATGCCTGATAGAAGTCCGGCTCGGCGGAATACGTCCGACTGTTGAGATTAATCCTCGCGTACATCGTGGAACCTGCCGTCGGCTTGTAGTCCGTCTTGATGTAGGCTCCAAGGGCGGTGGGACGAATCCATCTGACCTCTTGATCGTAAACGGTGTCCGCGCCGCCGCCGAGGAAGATACGGTAGTACGTGCCGACACTATTAAGAATATCGGAAGGGAACGTAAACGTGGCCGTCGTCGCACCTGTCTCGACCGTGCCGAGGATGACGCTCTTGCCGGAGGGCCAGCTTGCGAGAGTCGCGCCGTGGTCGCTCGAATCCCATGCGACAACGACATCAAGCTCACCGTCCATGTTCTCGAACCCAAGCGTTA